>DASPGK010000308.1:0-8932 GCA_035620655.1 Candidatus Krumholzibacteriia bacterium | reverse complement strand
GACGAGAGCTCGGTGCGCAAGCGTCCGGTGTCGGCGATGGTCGAGGCGAGCAGGCGGTTGGTGGTGCGCAGCTCGCCGCGCAACACGGTCGTTTGCCACAGGAGAAGGCCGGCCGCCGCGGTCGCCACTCCGGCCGTGCTCCACGCGAGGCGCAATCGGCCCGACGACGCGCGCGCCGTCTTGGCCGGGTGGTGGGTCGTGCGAATGCGCTCGAACAGGCGCTCCTTGGCGCGCGCGGGGACTTCGACCTGGGGCACGGCTTGCGCCAGGCGCACCGACAACTCGGACACGTCGCGCAGGCGCGCGGTGCATTCCGTGCAACCGGTGAGCAGGTGCGCGTCGACCGCCGCGCGCTCGGCATCGTCCAAGGTGCCGAACGCGTACGACTCCAACAGCTCGAATGCGATCTTGTGGTCCATTTATGCTTTGATCGCGAGGATGCGACGCAGCTGCGTCACTCCTTCGCGCAACCGGCTCTTCACCGTCCCCAACGGGGTTCCCAGCTTGGTCGCGATGTTCGAGTGCGACAAGCCTTCGTAATACGACAACCGAATCACCTCGCGGTACGCGGGCTCGAGCTGTTCCAGCGCGGCCAGCACTTCGTTGGCCTCGGCCGAGTTCGTCACCGATTCGCCGCCTGCGCCCGACGCCGAGCCGGCCACCGCTTCCAGCGGGGCTTCGCGCCCGCGGGCGCGGAAGGAACGCGAGCGGGTACGGTCGATGGCGAGGCGGCGCGTCATGGTCGTCAGCCACGCGGCCGGGCTGCCGCGCGCGGGGTCGAAGGCATCCGCGCGTTCCCACACGCGGAAGAACACCTCCTGCACGATGTCCTCGGCGTCGCCGTCATCGCGCAGGACGCTGCGGGCCAAGCTGTATACGAAGCTCGAGTATCGGTCATAGAACTCGGACAGGGCGGCTTCGTCGCGCCCGCGGATGCGGCGTAACAAGGCCGTGTCGCGCGCCGGGTCGTTTTGCTGCCCGGATTCTGCCCGCGTTTTCGCCATACTCTAATACGAAGCCAATCGGTGTTTTGGAGCGGTTGGGGGCATTGTAGCACGGCGGGCGCGGCGCGTCTTTACGCCCGATGGCACCGTGGGTTATGCTCGGGCCAACATAGAGGGAGGCCGTTCATGTTTCCCTTGATCGTGATCGTCGCCGGGCTCGTCGGCACCGCGCTGATGACCGGCGTCATGTGGTTTATCCACCGCTCCGGCTGGGCGAACGCGGACATGTCGCGCGCGCTCGGCAGCCTCGTCACCCGTCGTTACGAGAACTCCTTGCTCCCGGGCATCGCCATCCACTTCGCGGGGGGGTGCGTCTTCGCCATCGGCTACTTACTCGTCTTTCGCAGCCTGGATCTCAACTCGATCCGCGCGTCGGTCGCGGTCGGGGCCGCCCTGGGCGCATTCCACGGCGCGGCCATGAGCTTCATCTTGATGGCACTGGTGGCCGAGACTCACCCGGTCGAGCGTTTTCGCACGGCGGGCGTCGAGGTGGCCGCCGCCCACGTGGTCGGACACCTCGCCTACGGGATGGGGGTCGGACTGGTTGCGGGGTTGCTGGGAACGGGAAAGGCGGAAGCGACGACGGCCTTCGTCGAGCGCGCGCTTCGCGCGCTGGGGTAGCCGAGGGGTTTTTTCCGCGTCAGATGTCCGCGCGCACCCAGCCGCGCGACGTCAGCCACTCGTGGGCTTCGTCGACGCGTTTGGTGAATACCAGCCAGGCCACCACGTCGCCCTTCTTGGGCTCGTAGCGGTCGTCGGTCGGCAGGACGACCTGGCCGCGCGCGAATGAAATCGGCAGGACGACGTGGCGCGCCTCGCGCGCGACCGGGAACGACGACGACGCGTCGCGCGCGTTGCCCTCGAAGCGCCACGGCTCCGCGGACGCTCCGCTTCGTCGCAGCCGGCTGGCCCACAGATCGACGTCGAGGTCGGCGCCGCACAGCACACGCGCGCGCGATTCCTTGACGTGCGCCGGCGTGATCGCTCCGCGGTGCATGGCGACGTAGACCCGCGCACTTCGATTCTCTTCGATAGCGCGCCGCGCGAACAGCAGGTTGACGCCCCCGTTGGGCAGGAGCGCGACCACGCCCTTGCGGGTGTCGAGATCACTCTGCTGCAGGATGCGGTCGTCCAGCGCGTTTCCGTTCAGCACGCGGAAGCCCCTGCGTTCCGCATTCATGCTCAACTCGGGGTTGGCGTCGACCAGCACCACTTCTTCGCCCGCCACGCGCAGCTCGCGTCCGAGCGCGATCGCGAGGTCGTTCGCGCCCAGGATGACGAAGCCGCGACCGCGCGGCCTGCGTACTCCCAGCCACTCCGCGACCGCCGCGCCCGTGATCCCCTGCACCACCACGGTGCACGCGATCACGAGGAACACGAGCCCGCGCATTTCCCCGCCGCCCGCGACACCCGTCGCGTGCATGCGCTCGTAGAACAGCGTCGCCACCGACGCGGCCACGATCCCGCGCGGCGAGATCCAGGAGATGAACGCCTTTTCGCGCGTGGTGAGATCCGACCCCGCCGTGCACAGCCACACCTGCAAAGGGCGCACGACCAGCGCGAGCGCCGCGACGACCAGGAAGCCGCGTGTGCCTAGCGACGTGATCTCGTCGAGCCGAACACTCGCCGCCAACAGCACGAACAGCATCCCGATCAGCATCACGGTGAGCTGCTCTTTGAAATCGCGGAGCTGGCTCAAGCGCTGTTGGTCGCGTGTCCAAATATTGCCCACGACCAGTCCCGCGACGACCGCCGCGGTAATACCCGATTCGGGCGCGAGCATGTTACTGGCCTGGAAGGTCGCCCACGCGATGGTGAGCGTGAACACCTTCTCCATGCCGTGCGGGATCACGCGGCGCGAACGGTGCAGGACCAGGGCGAGCCCGCCGCCGATGGCGCCCACGGTCGCGCCGATCGCGACGCGTGTCGCCACGTGCACCACGGCTCGGCCGAACGACGGCTCGTCGGTGCCGTAGGTGAATTCGAAGGCGACCACGGCCAAAATGGCGCCGATGGCATCGATGAACACGCCCTCGGCCTCGAGAATGGTTTGCAGGTTGCGATTGACGCGGATGCGTCGCAGGAGCGGCGTTACCACGGTGGGACCGGTGACGATCACCAGAGATCCGAAGAGAATCGCGAGGCGCCAGTCCCACCCCATGACGAAGAACGCGGCGCACGTGGCCCCGCCCCAGGTGACGAGGGCGCCGACGGTGACGAGCCGGCGAATGACCGCGGCCTCGCGGCGCAGCCGCCGCCACTCGAGATTCATGCCGCCTTCGAACAGAATGACGGCGATGGCGAAGCCAATGATGACCGAGAGTCCGTCGCCCAGCGCGTCGGGGCGAATGACGCCCAGGACGTCGGGGCCGAGCAGCACACCGAGCATGAGCAGGATGACGATGCCGGGCAGGCGCAGGTGGTACGCCACCGACTGCGCGGCCATTCCGCCCGCCAGGGCGATCGCGACCGTCATCGCGGGAGTATGGAGATCGATCGAGTGCAACGGTGACTTCGACTAACGGGGCGTGGTTTCGGCTACGGTCTGCACGTCGTCGCTTCCGGGTAGCGTGCGAGCGCTTCGACGGCCTCGGGCGGCGTCTCGCGCAGGAATTCGGTCTCTGCGAACGACGCGCGCACGAGGCTTCGGTTCGTGTCCAACGAGTACTCCTTCAGGCGCTTGCTCACGTCGCCTCGATGTGCCGCGTTCACGTCGACGACCCGTACCGGTGTCTTGCACGAGAAATCGAGCGCGTCAAGGTCGACGAAGCGAACGTCGCGCTGGCGGCGCGTGCGAAAGTGCGCGCGCCTCTCGCCGATATCGTACACGATGCTCCACTGCGTGTACTCGCCCTGCGCGACTTGGTCGAGGAGCGCGAAGGCCTCGTCGACGGGGTTGCTCTTTTTCGTCGACGGCGCGAGCCCGCGCGCCGCGCGCGCGAAGCGATCGAGTGACGAGCCCGTGAGGGGCTCTTGCGCGTCGAGGTTCTGGGTGTAGGTCACCGAGACCTGGTACATGTCGTTGGTCAGCACGGGGTATGGCAGGTCGTCGCCGCGATGGACCGCCATCCGGCCGTTCAAACTCTCGAAGGTCGCGACCGCTCCGGTCGCGTCGGCGACGAGAAAGTGGATGCGGGCCGATCCCCCGTCCGCGATGCGTACCTTGGCGTCCGACGCCACCACGTCGTCGACCGTCGCGGAGTTGTCGAGTTGGTACTGGATCCATTGCAGGGTGGGCAGCGCGCGGCGCCGGTCGGGTTCGGGATACATGGTCTCGTCGAGCCACATCAGCTCGACCACGAGTCCCTTCTCGTTGATACCGCCGCTGGGGAACTCGCGCCCGTACTGATTGAAGGTGACGCTCCCGAAGCGCGAGGTCCACGCGGCCGGGTTGTCTTCGGTGAAGGCGGTCTTGGCCACGCCGCGCTTGTTGACGACCACCAGCCCGTCGTCCACGTTCCAGTCGTAGTTCTTTCCGAACACGCGCGTACCGCCCGCCTCGAAGCAGAAGGTCGTGCACGCGCGCGACTCGCCCGCGGCAAAGAGCGCGCTTACTGCAATCAGAACCAGCGCGCGCCTCAACTTGCCCTCCACGGGCCCGTGATCGCGAGGGTCAAGCCCGCCTGCTGGAGGTTGACGAAGAGCGTCGACCCGTCGCGAGCGAACGTGGCGCCCGCGAACTCACCCGGCACGCGCGAGCGCGCGAAGGTGTACAGCGCGCCGGCCGGCGTCACGCCGATGATGCGGTTGGGATCCGCGCCGTCTTCGCACAAGAGGACGTCGCCCCACGGCGCCACCACCACGTTGTCGGGCGCCTTGACGCGCTCGGCGTCGTTGGGCTCGATGAACAACTCGAGCTGCCCCGGCGTCTTCGCTTCCGCCGCGGTGCCTTCGTGGGCGCTGGGCGTGTAGCGGAACACTTGCCCGATTTGCGCGCGCCCACCGTCGGTGCACACGAAGTACACTTCGCCCTCCCCCATCCACATCCCCTCGCCGCGCGCGAACCGGCACGCACCGGCCGCGTACCCGCGCGCTCGCAAGTCGTCGTCGGGAGCTTCGATGTCGTCCAAGTCGATCCACTTGACCGCGTGCTTGTCACCAATTCGCAGGCTCGGTTTGTCGCTCGGCCAGTTGCGTGAGTCCTTGGTGCCGCTCGCGAGGGCCAGCGCCTGCAAGCGCCCGCCCGCGTGCAAGTCGCCGCGCTGTGCGGGAAGGAAGCGATAGATCAACCCGTCGTCCCGGTCCTCGGTCAGATACACGATGCCGGTGCGCGGGTCGACGGAGACGGCCTCGTGCATGAAGCGGCCCATGGCCACGATGGGAATCGGGTCGGCGATCGACGGCTCCGCCGTGGCGGGGACTTCGAACACCCAGCCGTGGTCCTTCGTCAGTTGGATGTTGTCTTCCTTGCCGAGGCCCTTCTTCAATACCGTCTCCTCGCAGCTCAACCACGAGCCCCACGGCGTCGCACCGCCGGCGCAGTTGCGCAGCGTTCCCGCGAGGCTCACGTGCTGTGTCACCAACGATTGCGCGCGTGTGTCCCACACGAAGGTGGTCGTCCCGCCCGCGCACGGTGTCACGCCTCCGCCATTGTCGTAGAGTTTCGCGGCAGGGATCATCTTGAGGCGCTCATGCTTGCTTCCGAACGCACTTTGATCGATCAAGCACTCGTGGTTGCACACGACGATGGCGCGGCCCTCTGCGCCGGGAAACGCAGCCATCGCGTCGGGAAGGCCGGGGACGAGGAGTCCATCGGCCATCTCGTCGCCGGTGCGCGCGACGACCTTGTAATGGAAGCCCTGCGGGAGGTCGATAACCGCGGCCGGGTCTGCGACCAGCGCGCCGTAGCCGCGCGCGGTCGTCGCGGTGCTCGCCAAGGCGTCGATGGATCGTTCGAACGCGCGCCGGTACGCGACGAAGCCGACGGTGACGGCACCGCAGGCGCCGAGAAAGCGACGGCGCGTCCAGGAGGAAGAAGGCGCTCGCATGCGCGGCAGTCTAGCACACGCACGCGAGCGCCGGGAACGGGCGGACTAGTTGGTAGTCTCGATGGGCCGGACTTCGACTTCGCCGCCGTACTTCAGGTGCGGGTGCGTCCTGGCCAGCGCGATGGCGTCGTCCAGACTGGGGGCGGTGATCAGGAAGTAGCCGCCCAGCGCGCGGTCGGAGTGCGCCGAGGTCGCGATCGTCATCTGGTCGCCGCGGCCCGCCATCACGCGGGTGTCGTCGGCCAGTTTCTCCGCCGAAACCAAGCGCCCCTCTTTTTCGCGGTCGAGCGCCCACTGGCGGTACTCGTCGATGATCGCGCGGTAGGCCTCTTCGTTCATCGGCTCCTCCGCGGGCGCGTCCGCGGCCTGCGTCGGGTCGACGCGCATGTACATGAGCAGCATGTATTGGTTCGCGTCCGTCGCGGGCGTCGTGGTCGCAACGTCCGCGGGAGCGGTTGCCGTTTCGCCGCGACTTCCCATGGCGAAACCTCCCGCGAATGCCGCCGCTACGATAATGGCCGCGGCCGCCGTCTTCGAAATCTTCATGATCCAGCCTCCATTCGCGCGGATCGCTCCGCGCCGTTTCAGATCGGCCACCACGCGACCCTCGAGTTCGGGCGACGGATCGATTTCGCCGCCCAGCGAGCGCAGCGCTCTCTGTTCCGCGTCGCTCAAGTTCTTATTCGGATCGTCGCTCATGACCGATGCGTCCTTTCTCGGTGAGCCAGCGCCGCACCGAGCTGCGTGCTCGCGAGAGCTGGCTCTTCGATGTTCCGGATTCGACCCCCAGCATGCGTGCGATCTCGTCGTGCGTGTAGCCGAAGACGTCGTGCAACAGGAGAACCTCGCGGTAGCCTTCCGGCAGGTGCGCCACTGCCCGTTGGACGTCGTAGGCAGCGACGTCGATCGCTGGCGGCGCCGCGGGTAACTCGACGACGTCGGCAAGATAGGCCTCACGCGAGTTTGCCGCGCGCGTGCGCGCGCGGTTTCTGGCACAGTTGATCGCGATGCCGACGAGCCACGTGCGCAGGGCCGACTCCCATCGGAACGTGGCGAGCTTTTCCGAGGCCCGAATCCACGCCTCCTGCACCACATCCTCGGCGTCCGTGCGATCGCCGTCGAGGTAGCGCCACACCACCGCCAGCATGGCCGGCGTGTGAGCGCGGTAGAGGGCCCGAAACGCCCCCTCATCGCCGCTGCCCACGTAGCGCTTGACGAGGCGCGCGTCGTCGAGATCGTGCGCGCTGTTGGGTTTCATCAACAGGTGGGTGTCCGGTCGGAGCCGAAGGGTTGCACGCGACCCGCGAGTCGCGGCGTTACTTGACGCTTCTCGCCCAGTGGGTGTAGTCGAGGATGGGCGGCTCGATGCCCACGCGGCGTAGCGTCATCGCAATCTGTCCGCGGTGGTGGACGCCGTGGGTCGCGACGTGGATCAGGATGTCTCCGACCGCGGTCGTGAACGAATCGCCCTTCGAGTTCGTGTAGGGAATTGCGGTCGCGAAATCGTCTTCCGTCAGTCCGGCGAGATACGCGCCGAAGTCGGCCGCGTTCTCCTTCGCAAGCTGTGCGCACGCCTCCAGTGACATGGTTGGCCACACCTTCTGGACGGTCCAATCCTGCTTCTGGAGTCGCAGGAACCACAGGCGCTCGGACGCGGCGATGTGGGCATACAGGCGCAGCGCCTCCGTGAGATGCGCGACTTCCATTTCGCCGTGCGCGTCACGGCAGCGAATGTAAATTTGATCGTCGGCCCACCGCATGTGGGCGAAGAGTCGTTGCAGCGTCTCTTTCATGGCTCTCTCCTTAGTCGTCGTCGAGATTCAATTCGACGATCTTCGCGCGCGCGCGGCCGTCTTCGACGTCGATCCGCCCCACCGTGACGGGCAGCCTGAAGCGGCGCGGCCCCGCGCTCCCGGGGTTGAAGAACGTGATACCGTTGCGCGTGAATACATCCGGATGGTGCGAGTGGCCGAACACGACCACCGAAACCCCCGCGGACGCGGGCACGATGTCGAGCGTGCCCAAATCGTGGACGACGTAGATGCGCACGCCGTCCACTTCCAACAAGTCGCCGTACGGGAGCTTCGAGCACCACGCCTGCGTGTCGACGTTGCCGCGCACGACCGTGAGCGGTGCAATCGCACGCAACGCCTCCAGGATCTCTTCCTCGCCGACGTCGCCGGCGTGGATCACGCGGTCGGAGCCCGCCAGCGCGGTGAGCGCTTCGGGCCGCAAGAGCCCGTGCGTGTCCGAGATGACGCCGACGACGGTCTTCATTGCCTCTCGTCGGGAGTTTGCATCGCGACTTCGCTCCACTTGAGCACGGGGTCGATGCCCTGCTGGGTGATGGCGTGGTAGCCGGGCCGCGCCTGGGCATACACGCGCCGCGCGAACTCGAGACCCTCGGGGGTCTCCGCGAGTTTCATGTACACGGGTCGAATCAAGTAGCGCCGTCCAATCGATAGCAAGAAGTTCTCGAGCGCCGGATACGCCGGTTCGTACTTCGACGCGATCACATTCGGGAACCACGAGCGCTGCACGACCGCGTTCATCTTCTCGAAGTGGAACGTGCTCTCCAGGTCCGCGAGGCGATCGTGTTCGACCGGCTGCGGCAAATTATCGAGGAAACGCTGCCACTCGTTGGTGGTCCAGCCCTCGGTCTGCAAGAAACGCGCGGGCGTTCCCTTCCCGAAGGCGGCGATCTGCGCGTCGACTTGCTTGAAGCGCGTCGATTTCGGCTTGGGCGTGTTGGCCGGCATGCCGGGCTGGTAGATCCAGTCGTCGACCAACAGCTCCGCGTACTTGGCCTCGTCGTTGGCGAACAGGTGCTCCTTCATATACGCGACGAAGCGCTCCGTGGTCATGGTCTGGAACGCGTGCGCGTCGAAGTAGCCGCGCAGGAACGGATCGAACGTCTCGCGCCCGAACGACTCCTCCAGC
>DASPGK010000307.1:0-5256 GCA_035620655.1 Candidatus Krumholzibacteriia bacterium | reverse complement strand
CACGGGGTGCCGGTCGAGGGACCGGCGGAGCGACTGGGCGATGCGTGCGCGCGCCACCGCGTCGACGCGCTCGCGTACGGCCTTCCCGGGGAAGACGACGTCACCGCGGAGCGCTGGCTCGCGTTCGCTCGGCGCGCGAATCTCTCCATCGAGCGGCTGCCGGGCAGCGCCGGCGCCCGCGAACCCGCCTCCTTGGCGCTCGATCGCGTCGCGCGGCGGTATCGCCGCGGCGTGATCGACCCGTCGCCGCGGTCGCAGGCTGCCTTGCGCGGCGCGCGCGTGCTGGTGACGCACGGCGGCGAGCGCATCGGCGGCGCCTTGATCGCGCGCCTGCGCGCGGTGGGCGCGGTGCCGGTACTCCACGTCGACGATCCGCGCGCGGTGTCCGAGGGCGCCTTGCGCGACGTCGTGCACTACGCGGGACCGCTGCCGGTGGCGGCCGTCGACGCGATCGCCGCCACGCGGCCCGATGTGGTCGTGCACGCGGTGCGCGTGGAGCCGTCGGGCGCGGAGAACGAAGACGAGCGCGCGTGGCACCACGTGGTGCGGGAGAGCGATCTGCTCGCGCGGGAGCTGTGGACGCAGCGGCCCGGGTGCCGCCTGGTGGTGGCCGCCTTTTGGGGTGGTGCGCGCCCGGGCGATCGCGCCGCGGCCGTGGCCGCCGCGATGGAAGCCGCCGTGCTCAATCGTGCGGGTGCGGAACCGGCGTCGGTCGTGCGCCTCCCGCGCATCCTGACCGCCGCGCTCCTGGCCGACACGTCGTGGACGAAGGAGCCGCCGTCGCACACGCGCTTCGACGCGCTCGAATCGGAGGCGGCGGCACTCCTCGCCGAAATCGCGGGCGGCGCGTTCCGCGGTATCTACACGCTGGCACCCGCCGCGCCCATCGACTTGGACGACGCGGGGCGCGCGGCCGCCCGCGGCGACGACGAAAGCGACCGCGACCCCGCGCCCGCCGCGCCGGGCGCGGGACTGGTGTTTCCCTCCGAGCACCTCGACCTGTGCGGCATCGACGGCGCGCGGCGCGTCTTGAGCCCTCTGTTCCCGGCCGCCGACCCGTTTCGCAAACTGGCGACGCACAGCCCCGCCGACGCCACCCGCGCCGAGCGCGAGGCGTGGACGCGCGCGGTGACCGCACAGCTCTACCACGTGGGTCGCGCGAGCGAAGCCGCGCCGCGGAGCGAGACGTGAAGCAGGTCTACTACATCGGCGCGTCCATGCGCCCCAAGCAGTGGACCAAGAACCTGATCGTCTTCGCGGGGCTCATTTTCTCGCGCCACTTCCGCGACGTCGACCTGCTCGTGCGCAGCCTCGAAGCCTTCGTGGTGTTCTGCATCCTCTCGGGCGCGATCTATCTGGTCAACGACGTCGCCGACGTCGACAAGGATCGCCTGCATCCCGTCAAGCGCGCGCGTCCGCTCGCGTCGGGCGCGATGAAGCGCTCGACTGCGCTCGGCGCCGCGGCACTCATGATCGTTGCCGCCCTCGCGTGGTCGTACCGGCTGGGTCCGGGGTTCCTGGTGGTCGCGTGCGTATTCACCGCGTTGAACTTGGTGTATTCGTTCGGGCTCAAGCGTGTCGTCCTTCTCGACGTCGCCAGCATCTCGCTCTCGTTCGTCCTGCGCGCCATCGCCGGCGTGGAAGCGCTGCGCGGGGTCGACCCGACCATCGCAATCTCGCCCTGGCTCCTGATCTGCACGTTGTTCCTGTCGCTCTTCCTCGCGTTCTGCAAGCGCCGCCACGAGCTCGTCAACCTGGAGGATGCGGTCAATCACCGCGAGTCGTTGCAGGAGTATTCGCCCGCGCTGCTCGATCAGCTGGTCGGGATCAGCGCCAGCGGCTCGGTGCTCTCGTATTCGATCTATACCATTTGGCCGGAGACGGTGGAGAAGTTCGGGACCGCCAACCTCGTTTATACCGTGCCGCTGGTGTTGATCGGCATCATGCGGTATCTCTATCTGGTCTATAAGAAAGAGAAGGGCGGCAGCCCGTCCGATCTCCTCCTGCACGAGAAGTTCCTCCTGGTCGACGTCCTCGCGTGGATCGTGCTCGTCGTCGTGATCCTGGGCATCTAGATGGTGACGAGACGAGCGACTCCGGCCCGTCGCGGTCCGACCGGACCCGCGCGCGTGCATCGGGTGCGCGACCGCGTGGCGGTGCGCGTGTCCGCTCTGGCACCGCTGGACGTGGTCACGCGCGCGAAGGTCAACCTCTCGCTCGAAGTGATCCGCCGGCGCCCGGACGGTTTCCACGAGATCGAGACCATCCTGCAGTCGATCGACCTCGCGGACCGCATGCGCGTCGAGTTGACGGACGACGCCAAGGTCGAGATCGAATGCGCAACTCCCGGCATTCCCACCGACGCGAGCAACCTATGCCACCGCGCGATCCTCGCCATGCGCAAGGTCGCGGGCCGGTCGCTGGGAGCCCGCATCGTATTGGAAAAACACATCCCGGTTGGGGCCGGATTGGGGGGGGGCAGCTCGAATGCAGCCGGCATCGTGCTCGCGGTCGACCGCGCGCTGGAACTCGATTTGCCGAGGAAGACTCTGGAGAAAATCGCCGCATCGCTGGGCAGCGATGTGCCCTTCATGCTGCGCGGCGGGACCATGTTCGGGCGGGGCCGGGGCGAGATTCTCACCCCCTTGGACACCCTCAAAGGAGCCTTTTTCGTCGTCGTCAAGCCGGAGGTAAGCATCCCCACGGCCTGGGTTTATTCCAACCTTAGTTTTCGATTGACAGGGCACCGACCACGACTTAACCTGAGGGCCGTAAGTGCCGTTTTGGCAAGGTTTCCGAAGGCTCCGTTGCCGTTTCGGAATGTGCTGGAAGAAGTGGTATTTCCGGCCTATCCATCGGTCGCGAAGCTGTGGGAAGAGTTGATATCCGAGCGGCCTTGCTTTGCGTCCATGACCGGCAGTGGATCCGCGGTGTTCGCCATCTTTGATCGCGAGTCGCGGGCCGTTGCGGTAGCTGAGCGATTCTCGGTGAGGGGGTTGTTCGCCTCCGTCGCGAAACCAGCGAAGCAAGCGGTCGACATTCGTTAGGGTGCGCGCTTCGCGCGCCCAGTGTGGGTGTCTGCTTGTCTTGTTACGGATAGGGGGGCTCGATGAGGATCACCGAAGTGAGGGTATCTCTGCGCGACGACGCGAAGCTCAAGGCGTTTGCCAGCATCACGCTCGACGATTGCTTCGTCATTCGTGGCTTGAAGATCATCGAGGGCAAAGACGGAACGTTCGTCGCCATGCCCAGCCGCCGCCGCAAGGACGGCGAGTACCAGGACATCGCGCATCCGATCAATAACGATGCGCGCGAAGAGATGGAGCGCGTCATTCTTGCCGAATACCGCAAGGAAAAGGAACGAGCGAAGGTAGCGGAGACTCCGCACATGTCCGACCGCTGAAGCGCCGTCCCCGGCGCTCCTCGAAGGAGCAGTCCTTCTTCTTTAGTTTTCCTGGGGCGTAGACAAGCGGCAAGTCACTTGGCTTTGGACCAAGCATTCGGAGGTTCGAATCCTCCCGCCCCAACCACGGGCAGGCGCCGGATAGTCCCGTCGCGCGGCACGAAACGAAAACGGTCACTCGCAATCGATTGCCCGAGAAAGCACCATGGACGGTCTGAAGCTCATCTCCGGTAACGCCAACCGGCCTCTTGCCGAAAAAGTCGGCGAGCAGCTGGGCGTTCCCTTGTGCGACGTGACCCTCGACCGATTCGCCGACGGCGAGATCCAGTGCAAGATCAACGAGAACATCCGCGGCGTCGACGTGTTCATCGTGCAGTCGACGCAACCGCCGGCCGAGAATCTCATGGAGTTGTTGATCCTCCTCGACGCGTGCTTCCTGGCGTCGGCGGAACGGATCACCGTGGTCACACCGTACTACGGGTACGCGCGCCAGGACCGCAAGGACCAGCCGCGCGTTCCCATCACGGCCAAGTTGATCGCGAAGCTCCTGGAGGTGGCGGGGACCAATCGCATTCTCACCTTGGACCTGCACAGCACGCAGATCCAGGGGTTCTTCGACATCCAGGCCGACAACCTGTTTGCGGCGCCGGTGATCCTGGAGTACATCAAGCAGCTCGATACCAGCAACTTGATGATCGTGTCGCCCGACGTGGGCAGCACCAAGATCGGCCGCGCGTTCGCCAAGCGTTTGGACGTCGACCTGGCCATCGTCGACAAGCGCCGCTCCGAAAAGGACAACGTCGAGGTCATGAACGTGATCGGCGACGTCAAGGGGCGCGACGTGGTGATTCTAGACGACATGATCACCACCGGCGGTACCCTGGTCAAAGCGGCGCGCGCGGTCTCCGACAAGGGCGCGCGTTCGGTGCTGGCGTGCGCGACGCACCCGGTGTTCGCCGGCGACGCGTGCAAGATCATCATGAATTCGCCCATTCGCGAGGTGGTCGTGACGAACTCGCTTCCGTTCGACCGCTTCGCCGAGTGCCCCAAGGTGAAGGTGCTCGATATCTCGCGACTCATCGCGGAAGCCATCAAGAGGATTCATTACAACGAGTCGGTCAGTACGTTGTTCGTGTAGCGGAGGATAAGGATCATGGAACGATTTGAGCTCCAGTCGAATGTTCGCGCCGACGCCGGCAAGGGTGTCGCGCGCAAGTTGCGCGGCGAAGGCCGCCTGCCCGCCGTGTTGTACGGTCGCAAGGAAGCGCCCATGGGCATCTCGCTCGCCGAGGTGGACGTGCGCAACATCCTGCGCAAGCACCCCGAAAGCGCCATCGTCGACCTGACGGTCGCGGGCGAGGGCGGCGGGACCCTGAACGCGATCATTCGTGACGTCCAGCGCCACCCCGCGTCGGGCAAGATCCTGCACGTCGACCTGCAGCGCATTCGCTTGGACGAGCAGATTCGCGTCGAGGTACACATCGAGGTGCAGGGCACACCGGCCGGTGTGAAGGAGCAGGGCGGTGTGCTCGAGCACGGCACCCGCACCGTCAACGTGATGACGCTGCCCACCGACATCCCCGACGCCATCCTGGTCGACGTGTCGGCGCTGCGCATCCACGACTCGGCCAAGATCCGCGACGTGATGGCGAATTATCCGAAGATCGTGTTTCTCGACGACCCCGACACCACCCTCGCGACCGTGATCCCGCCCATCGTGGAAGCGGTGGTTGCTCCCACGGCCGAAGTCACGGCCGAGCCCGAGCTGATCCGTAAGCCGGGTGCTGAGGAAGAGGGCGAGGAAGGCGCGGCCGCGGCTCCCGCGAAGGGGGCAGCACCCGCGAAGTCGGCCG
>DASPGK010000306.1:0-7974 GCA_035620655.1 Candidatus Krumholzibacteriia bacterium | reverse complement strand
CGTCGGGGCCGAAGACTTGGGACCGGGCACGTACACCTACTATCCGGCGGTGATGGTGGACTGCGAGCTCAACATGGCCCTCGGTTTCTCCGCGTCGAATGCCGCCATCTTCGCGGGCGCGTATTACGCGACGCGCAGGGCCGCCGATGCCCCCGGCTTCATCGCGCCTACCGACGGCCTCAAACCGGGAGTCGCGCCCTACAAGCGTTTCTTCAGTGGGACGCGGAATCGGTGGGGGGACTACAGCGGTCTCGCCATCTGCCCCAACGGCGAGGCGGACTTCTGGGTCTTCAACGAGTACGCCGGTCCGGTGGGGACGCCGACGGTCGGCAGCATGGGTCCCGAGGATGGCCGCTGGTTCACGGCCGTGGGGACCTTCCGCATCAAGGCACCCACGGCGGCCGAGACACCGCCGACAACGACCCGTCTCGCGCAGAACATTCCCAATCCGTTCAACCCGGCGACGCGGATCCAGTTCTCCCTCGCCGCGCGCGAGCACGTGACGCTCGCGGTGTATGACGCGACGGGCCGGAAGGTGCGCATACTCGTCGATGAGACGCGCGATGCCGGAACCCACGAGGCCGTCTGGGACGGGCGCGACGGACGCTCGAAAGCGCGGGCCTCCGGCGTGTATTTCTATCGCCTGACCGCGGGCAACTATAGCGAAACGAAGAAGATGCTATTGTTGAAGTAGGTCCTTTCGGCGACGCTCGGTTTCTGCGCGCTCCCCGCCGCCGCCGGCGGGGACGCGCGGAGAGACCGTGGCGCCTCGCCGCCCGATCCGCACCGCGCTCGACTTCCTTTGACCCGCGACCGGCGCGGTCGTATCATCCGCGCTCGGCCTGGGAAGGAGTCTGGGTGAGCGCCTCACCGCTTCCATCGAAGGTCGCGGCCCTCCGCGACGAATTGAACGACGCGACGTCGCGGCTGCACCGCCTCCTCGACACCGTCGACGAGAGCACGTGGGGCCGCAGCCCCGCTCCGGGGAAGTGGTCGGCGGCGCGTTGCGTCGAGCACTTGAATCTCACCTCGCGCGCCTACCTCCCGCTCTTCCGCGCCGCCTTCAAGGACGCGCGCGCACGCGGTCTGGTGGCGAAAAATCCGACGTACGAGCTCGACTTCTGGGGCTGGCTGCTGATCAAGTCGTTCGAGTCGCGTCTTCGCATGAAGACGCCGGATTCCTTCGTCCCACCCACCATCGAACCCAAGGACAAGGTCCTGCGCGAGTACGACGACCTGCAAAACGAGCTGAGCGCGCTGCTCGTGGAAAACGGCGACCTCGCGCTTGGCAAGATCAAGATCGTCTCCCCCTTCAACGCCAGTATCACGTACCACGTGTACTCGGCATACCGCATCATTCCATCCCACCAGCGCCGCCATCTGGCGCAAGCGGAGCGCGTGCTCATGACGTTGGCGACGCAATCGCGGTGAGAAGAGGCGCGCGCCCCGTGTCCGGGTCGTGAAGCAAGTGCTGCTATCTAACTGCTAGGACGCGGAGGCGCGCGCCGAATCGGTTGGTGTTCTCACGGGCGCGACGCGCGGCCGCGACCAGGCGGCCGGTGTGCGCGTAGACCGTGTACCCGAAGGGCTCGGCGCCGAAACCCTGCTTGAAGCGAACGCTCCCCAATCGGTCGTTGGGGCTCGCGCCCAGGTTCAGGAGCCGCGCACCGCGCGCGGCTTCGTCGCGAATGGTGATGTCGATCATGAGGTTGGTCGCGCGCAGCGGAAGGTGCCGGTCGTCATAGACCCACATCCAGTCGAACGAGCGGTCGCGCCGGCGCAGCACGAGGTTGCCGGCCACGGCGGCACCGTCGTGGCGCGCGAGGTAGAACGTCGCGAGGCCCGCGGGCACGAGCGAGGCGAACACCGCGTCGAAGAACGCGCGCGGAAGCGGGCGCGCACCGTAGCGCGCCACCGTGCGCAGGTGCATCGCGTAGAACGCGCGCACCTGGGATGCGTCATGCACGACGTCGATGCGCACGCCGTGGTCGCGCGCCTGCCGGATCAGGCGGTGGTTCGAATCGCTGTAGTGCTGCGCGGCGGCTTCGTATCCCCTGGACAGATCGACCACGTGTGACGTCACCCGGCGCGCGGCGCCGTTCGACGACGCCATGCGTGCGCCGAAATCGACTACGCGCGCCGACGCGTTCCCCAGCGGCTCGACCGCGCGCTCGAACGACACCGGCCCGTTGGGATGGGCGGTCACCGGGCCGCCGTAGGTGTCGAACGGCAGCGAGTACGCGCGCCGGAGCACACCGCGGCCGCGGCACACGAACGGCACCATGGTCGCGTCGTCGACTTCGACGAAGGCGACGTCGGCGCCCAGGTGCTTCCACACGTCGAGCCAGGCCGTGGTTTGATAGACGGTGGCCGTCTCGCAGTGCGCGACGAGCTCCGCGTAGCGCTCGCGAACGCGCTCGTTTTCGGGAAGAAGGCGCAAAGGGTCCCCGCTTTGGTTATTTCGAAACGATGGTGCCGGCGGTTGAACACCGGCGGGCGGTAGCAGAAGGACGGAGCGAACTCCTTGGGGATCGTTGTCCCGGCGAGGGGTGGCCGCGTATAGTGTGGGGCGGCTCGGACATATGATGACCGATGCGGGGCGCGCTGTCAACCCCCGACTTCGCATGCCGACGCCGCGATCGAACGCTCTCGAACGAACCACGACGCATGATTTCTCGAATCCGAAGGAGTCTCGGCACGCACGGTTTCGTCGCGACCATGCGACTGGCGAGACGACGCCTCTCGGGCGCGTTCGCGAGGCTGGTCGACCGGCACTTCGACTGGGCCTTCGGCACCGACACGCGCACGATGATCGAGAACGCGGACTTGCGCGACGTCGAGAGCAGCAACCTCGCGCGCGGCATCCGCTACGAGCCCACTCTCGCGATCCCCTTTCGCCGCGCGCTGCGCGCCGCGCGCGTGCCGAGCGGGGGGACGTTCGTCGACATCGGGTGCGGCAAGGGGCGCGCTTGCATGCTGGCCGCGATGCACGGCTTCGCCACGGTGAGCGGCGTCGACTACTCACCCAGCCTGTGCCGCATCGCCGAGCAGAACCTGGAGATCTTCCGCGCCCGCACCAACCGCCATTTCCGCTCCAGCATTCGAGCCATGGACGCGGCGGACTACGCCTTCGCGGCCGGCGACACCGTCGTGTACCTGTTCAATCCGTTCGATGCGGGGGTGTTGAGCGCGGTGGTGGCGCGGTTGCGGCGGTCGCTGTCGACGCACCCGCGCGAGGTGTGGATCGTGTATCAGAATCCGCGCTGGCGCGGCGTGATCGAGGCGGGCGGGGACTTCGTGTCCGTCGGAAGTTGGACCTACGGCGGCTGCGACTTCGCGGTTTATCGAAGCCGCGTCGCTTGAGCCGGTCCTAGGGTGCGGCGATCGCGACGCCCTCGACGGTCACGTCTTGCACTTCGCCCAGCTTCAGGAACAGGAACTTCGGGCGGTCGATCTGGTAGTCGGCGAGCGGCACCTTGAACGACGTCTTGAACGCGAGCGTGCGCGCGTCACGCTGCGTCACCTCGACTGTCACGCGCAGGCGCTTGGTGACGCCGTGGAGCGTGAAGTCGCCCTCGCATTCGAACGACACCGGCTTGCCCGGCGCCAGGGTCGCGCCTTCCGGCCCCAGCACCGACGCGCCCGCGAACACCGCCTTCGGATACTTGTCGGTCTCCAGGTGATTCTCCCGCATGTGCGAGTTGCGCTTTCCGATACCGGTGTCGAGGCTGGCCATGTCGACCTCGAGATTCACGGTGACGGTGTCGATCACGCCGGCCGGGTCGACTACGATGCGCCCCGTGATGCGATCGGTCTTGCCGTCGAAGGTCTCGGTCGCCGCCTTGGAGACAAAGACCACCTTGTTGGGCGCACCCGCCTTGACGACGAACTCCTCGGCACTCGCGGGCGCCGGTATCAAGAACGCGGCCACCACGAACCAACCTGAACGCTTCATGACGATACCCCGCTAGTACAAGAGGTGAAGTTGCAGAACCGTTTCCCAGTCGTCTTCGCCCGAGAGTGCCACGCCGTCGTCGTAGCGCGTAACGCGATAGAGCGCTTCGACCGCGACGAACGGCTTCGCCAATACGAACACACCGCCGCCCGCGCGCCGCTTCGCCCCCGTCTCGAAATTCCAGTCCGGGTCGAGAAAATCATACGTGGCCTTGAGCTCGAGACCCTGCCGCACGAGATACGACAACTCGTTGGACGCGACCAAGCCGGTCGTGTGTCCCGTGCCCTGTGGATCCTCGAGAAACCAATCCACTTCGCCGAGCCACGTCAACCGATTCCACGTGAGGTACCCGTATGGGCCACCGCTGCCGAAGTTGGCGGCGTCGCCGTCCTCCCAGTACCCCGCGACTCCCCCCGCCCACCCGAGCGGGCCGACGCGGCCGCGGTACGCGGCGTTGAGCACGGCGGCGAGCTTCTGGTTGTCGTCGAACGTCCCGCCGCGATTGCCGTTGACCACCGAAAGCTGCATGTCCAGGCGCCCTGGCGAAAGTCCGAACTCCACGCCGACGTCGCTGTTGGTCGGCGGTGAGAAGCCGAGCGCCTCGCGCGTGTACATGGTGTGATCGTCGAAGCGCCAGCCGTACGCGGGCACGAAGCGCCCCACCTTGACGTAGCCGGTGAGCGGGAGCCCCTGCCACAGCCCGAACAGCTCGTAGCTCGACGAGATGCCCTGGTCGTAGTAGAGCGAAAGAACGTCGTCCATCTGGAAGTTGAGGTAGACGTCGCCCTGCATCTGGAAAAAGTCGCTGACGGCGGCATCCGCACTCTCGTTCGAGTACGTGTACAAGGTGCGGAAATCCGTCCCGATCTGGATGCGCTTCGCGATCTCGGGGTCGATGCTCGCCAGGATCTCCGAGTCGGGCTTCGACCACGCCATTTCTTCCGGCACCAAGTATTGCGACGCGTACAGCGTGCGCATGCCTCCGCCCGACGGATTAACATGGCAAAGTGCGCATTTCTGCTCGTAGCGTGCGGAGTAGCGCGGCACCGCGCCCGCGGGCCCGGCCGCACCCGCCAGCAAGACCAACGCGATCGCGACGGTCGATCCTCCTGCCCGCGCGCGCGCGTTCAATTGTTGGGCGCTCCTTCCGCGATCCACGCCACGATACGATCGCGTTCCGGTCGTGGAATCAACAGGAATCCGGGCGGCATTTGCTCGCCGAAGTTGGTGCCGGTGACCTTGCCGTACAGCACCGACGCCAGCGTGTCGCCGGGACTCACGCGCAGGTTGGGCGCGTAGCCTACGCTGGTGCGCCCGACGAGATTCGCGTAGCTGTTCCCCGGCCGCAAGTCGAGGTTGTTCGGCGGCGGCACGAGCGTCCCGTGGCAAAGGACGCAATGCGCGTTGAAGATCGGCTGCACGTCTCCCGCAAACGATATCGACGCGCTGTCGGCCGGCTTGGGCTGGTAGGGGTCGCCGAGGTCGGAACAACCGATCGACGCGCTAGCGAGTAGCATCGCGAGGTGCGGGACAAGCCTGAGGTGCATAGGTTGTCAGCAGGGGTCGGTCCAGGTTAACACGTCGTCTCGGATTTGGAAAGGCGGGGATTGCAAAAAGGGCCCCCGCGACGGTGATCGCGGGGGCCCTGGGCCAAACAAAGGGGATGTCGACCGAATCAGTCGTTGCGACGACCACCCAAGAGCCCGAGCCGCATCGCCCAATACAAAAGAGTGAGCGCCGAGGTGACGAAGGCGGCCACATACGTGAGCGCCGCGGCATCCAGAACTTTCTTCGCGCCCGCGAGCTCGTCGGGTGTCAGGTAGCTGCCGCGCCGGAGAGTGGCGAGCGCGCGCTTGCTCGCATCGAACTCGACTGGAAGCGTTACCAGCGTGAACACGGTGGTGCACGAGAACAGAACCACGCCCAGGATCGCGAGGTTGTGGCCGGTCGCGGTCGCGGCGCCGCCGAGCATGGCGGCCGCGATCAGCACGAAGATCGAGATGCCGCCGCCCAGATTCGCCACGGGAACCCACGCCGAACGGAACTTGAGCGGACCGTACGCCTGAGCGTGCTGGATGGCGTGGCCAACTTCGTGCGCAGCGACACCGGCGGCCGACATGCTGGCGCTTCCGTACACGGCTTCGCTCAATCGAAGTGTTTTGGTGCGCGGGTCGTAATGGTCGGTGAGCGTTCCGCGCACCGGTTCGACGGTGACGTCGTGGATGTTCGCGTCACGCAGGATGGCCTTGGCCACGTCGGCGCCCGTCATGCGCGCGTTGGTCGTGTACTGGCTGAACTTGTGGAACGTCCCCTTGGTCTTGAGACTGGCCCAGATGCTCAACGCCATGCCGACACCGATCACCATCAAATACAACGGATCGAAAAACATTCGTCATCCTCCGACAGAAACCACAGTGGCGATTATTACAGTTATTGGGATTCGGGGGTTGCTCGGCCGGTGCTCGGATGCGTATCATCCCGGCCATCGGCGCCCCCGGCGCCGGCTAATTGAACACCGGGCTAATATAGCTGTTTCAACCGACCTGTTCCAGTCGAGGAGACCTCATGATTCGAAAGCTCTTATTCGTCGTCCTGGCCGCGGTGCTCGCGGTCTCGGCCGTCGCCCCGGCTTCGGCCCAGGAGAAGCGGGTGGGTCTCGGCTTCATCGTCGGGGAGCCCACCGGAATCGACCTCAAGTTCTTCCTCAACAACACCAACGCCCTCGAGTTCGCGCTCGCGTGGTCGCTCTCGGACGAGAACGACCTCCACCTGCAGGGCGATTACCTCTGGCACCGCTTCGACGTCATCGACCTGAACAACGGCGACGATATGCCGTTGTTCTTCGGGATCGGCGGTAGAGTGATCTTTCGGGAGGATCCCATCGACGACCACGTCGGTATCCGCTTCCCCGTCGGACTCAACTACATCTTCGCGGATTACCCGTTCGACATCTTCGCCGAGATCGTGCCCATTCTGGACGTGGCGCCCGACACCGACTTCGACCTGGAAGGTGCGATCGGCGCGCGCTTCTGGTTCTAACCCTAGGCGGCGCGCCGGAGCATGAGCAGCGTGACGTCGTCCGACGCGCGCCCGCCGGCGAGGAACCGCTCCACCAGCGCCACGACTCGCTCGCGCAATGCAGGCAGCGATTCCGCCCGGTGCGTAACGAGCGCATCCTTGACTCCGTCGAGGCCGAGGAAGTTCTCGCCGTCGGTAGTTGCTTCGGGGATGCCGTCGCTGAACACCGCGACTGAATCGCCCGGCGCGAGCGTGGTTTCCTTCGCATCGAGCGGGATGCTTTCGATCATCGCCATAGGGAGCGTGGTTGACTCGAGCAACTCGAGCGTGCCGTCGCGTCGCACGACCAGCGGCGGCTCGTGGCCCGCGTTGACGTAGCGCAAGCGCCCGGTGCCGGGGTCGAGCTCGGCGATGAACAGCGTGATGAACTGCTCTTCGGCCAGGCTCTTGAAGAGCTGTCGATGCAGGCGCCCGGCGAGCATCTTCACGTCGCCCTCGATGTCGGCGAGCAATCCGATGGCCACCGTGGCGGCACTCATCGCAAGTGCGGCCGGCATTCCCTTGCCGGTGACGTCGCCCAAGGCCATCAGCACGCTCCCGTCCGGCCGCGCACCCACGAAGTAGAGGTCGCCGCCCACCGCGCGGCACATGACCTGGTGCGCGTCGACCTCGTAGCCCTCGGGGACGCGCACCGCGTCGGGGAGCATGGAGCGCTGGATGCGCGCCGCGGTCCCGATTTCCTCCTCCAGGCTCAAGTTGCGCAGTTTGACCGCGACCGCGTTGGCGGCCGCGGTGAGCACCTCGAGATCGGCCTGGGTGTAGCGGACGCGCGGGTCGGTGGTATCGACGTAGAGGATGCCGCGCACGCGCTCGTTGTCGAACAGCGGTGCGGCCATCGCAGAGCGCAGGCTCAGCGCCATGATGCTCTGCTGGCCGCCGAAGCGGGGGTCTTCGAGCGGGTTCGCGACCAGCACGGAGTCGCGTCCGCGCAACACGCTCCC
>DASPGK010000305.1:0-10099 GCA_035620655.1 Candidatus Krumholzibacteriia bacterium | reverse complement strand
CGAGGTCCCCGAGCGTGTCCGCGTCCAGCCCACCACTTCGTTCAGCAGGAGCGAGACGAAGAACATGCGCTCCGCGTCGTCCAGGTGCGCGATGGAAAACACGGCCACGCGCGGTTTTCCCGTTTCGCCGTAGAGCATGCGATCGATGTCGATGGGATCGCCGGCGAGGAACGATTGAAAGCGCGGCGCGGCGAGCAAGTTGTTGACGAGCATCGCGAGCGCGAAGCGCTCCTTGGCCGGGAAGAACGACTCGAGCTCCATCACACCCACGCGCGCGACCGGCGGTGACTGCACCGCCTGCACCAGACCGGCGAGGTCGAGACTTCGCGCTTGCGACCACGCGCTCTGAAGAATCGTCGTGAGGAGGATGTGCTCGCGGCTGCGAACCGGGTCGGCCTCGATGCCCAGGAGCGAGAGCAGGCTCGAGGCCACGCCGCTGGCGCGTTCCGCCAACAGGTCCGCGGACGCGTCGCCCTTCGGGCACTCGAGCGACGAGAGCACGGACACGGGGATGGCGGCGTCGCTGCCGGGGGTGTACACGACGACGTCGGCCGCGTCGCGCAGGCGGCGGATGCGCGCGGCGTCCTGCCCCCACTGCGCGAGTCCCTTGGCCCATTTGTCGGCCTCGCGCGCGGCGAACTCGTCGGGAGTCATTCCCTGCTGGCGCGCCGAGTCCTCGTTCACCCAGGGCCGGAACGACGTCGCGTCGAGATTCGGAAACGCGAGCGCGAGGTCGACCAAGTCGCCCTTGGGATCGATGACGATGGCGGGGATACCGTCGATCGCGGCTTCTTCGAGAAGCCCAATGCACAGCCCCGTCTTCCCGCTGCCGGTCATGCCGATGCAGACGGCGTGGGTGGTCAGGTCCTTGGAATCGTACAGGACGAGATCGTCGGAGGCCGCGCGCCGTGCGACATCGTACTCACGGCCGAGGTAGAAGACACCGAGTTTTTCGAAGTCGGGGGTCGCCATGGGTCAGCCCTGCTAGCCAATCCTACCCCATTCCGCGGAGGGTGACACGCACTAATGGAGTCAGACCCTACTCGTAGCGAAGTGCGTCGATGGGATGGAGCCGCGAGGCTCGTATGGCGGGAAGCAGCCCGAAGGCGATGCCCACGGTGGAGCAGAACACCAGGCCGATGACGGCCCACTGCAGGGGCACCTCGACCTCGAAGGACGTGAAGAACGTGATTACGTTGCCCAGCCCGAAGCCCACCACGATCCCCACCAGCCCGCCGATGTTGCACAAGATCACGGCTTCCAGGAGAAACTGAATCAGGATGTTGCGCGGGTTGGCACCGAGCGACTTGCGAATGCCGATCTCCTTGGTACGTTCCGTGACCGAGACCATCATGATATTCATGATCCCGATGCCGGCCACGATCAAGGCCACGATGCTGACCACGAACGCCGCAATCTTGATCTTGGCCGTCAACTTGTCGAACTCCGTGATGAGGCTCTGGCTGCTGAAGAAGTCGAAGTTGTCGGGTTCACCGGGGGCGACGCGGCGCTCGCGCCGGAGCACCTGGCGCGTCTCTTCGATGGCGTCATCGATCATCTCCGGTGTTTTCGCGTGCACCGTGATGTTGACCGAGCGCGGGAAGCCGTCGCGCGTGGTCGATCCGTAGATCGACTGGAACGTCGTAATGGGTATCAGCACGTAGTTGTCGTATCCGGATCCGAACGCGGATTTCTTTTCGTCGAACACACCCACGATGTCGTACTTGCGGCCGTCGAGTCGGAGCTCCTTACCCACCGGGTCGGTAAACGGGAACAGCGTCTTGCCGATGGCGTGGCCGATGACCGCGACGCGCCGGCCCGCCTTGACGTCGATCTGCGAGATGTTACGGCCGCCGCCCACATAGTGGGTGTTGTTCTGCGGGTACTCGGGCGTCCCGCCCACGATCGAGAGGTTGGAATTGGTCTCCTCGCCCCCGTACTCGGCCTTGAAACCGAAGTCCCACAGTTCGGAGCCGACGATATCGACCATCGCCACCTGGGCGCGGATGGCGTCGGCGTTGTCGACGGTCAACGGCGGGCGGGTGCGCGCCTTCCGGCGCTCTTCGTCGGAGCTGAAGCCGGCCGGCCACTTCTGCACCTGGAAGGTCTGGGTGCCGAGCACGCTCATCTCGTGCTCCATGGCCGATTGCACCACCTGAATCGCGGTCATCACGGCGATGATCGACGCCACGCCCGCGACGATTCCAAGAAGGGTGAGCGACGAGCGCAGTTTGCTGCCGACGATGGCTCCGGTGGACATGCCGAGAAGATCGGAGGCGCGCATGGCGGTTCTACTCGTAGCGCAGTGCGTCGACGGGGTTCATGCGCGCGCCCTTCAAGGCGGGGACGAAGCCCGCGATGGCGCCCACCGCCAGGGCCACGACCACCGCGGTGAAAAGGATCCCGGGTGACACGCTCGCGGGCATGACGGTCGCGTTTAGCACGCCGGTGAGAAGGGTCGCGATGGCGATGCCGATGAACCCGCCGATCAGACAAATCGCGGCGGATTCGAACAAGAACTGGAACAGAATGCTGTGGGGCTTGGCTCCGATGGCCTTGCGGATTCCGATCTCGCGCGTCCGCTCCGTGACGGAGACGAACATCACGTTCATGACGCCAACGCCGCCCACGAACAGCGAGATACTGGTGATCAACAGGCCCACCAGAAGCACCACACCCATGACGTTGTCGAACGTACCCACCAGCGTATCGAGCTTGTTGATGGAGAAGTCGTCCTTCTCGCTCGGTCGAAGTCCGCGGATCTTGCGCATTTCCCCGATCACTTCGTACTCGAGGTCGCCGAGTGCCTCCTGCGACGGCGCCTTTACGGCCAGGTTCACGTCCAGGCGCTCGCCTCCGTAGGCGCGGATGTACGAGCTGATCGGCACGTAGATCTGCCGGTCGAAGCTGGGTCCCCCCAGGAACCCACCCCCCTGCTTCTCCATCACCCCCACCACGCGGAACGCGGTACGCCCGATCTTGATCTCCTTTCCCAGCGGATCGGTGCCCTGGAAGAGAGCCTTCTCGATCTCGGTGCCGATCACGCACACGTTCTTCTTGTACTGGACCTCGAAATCGGTGAGGAAGTGCCCGCGGTCGGCTTGACCGCTCGCCACCAGGGTGCGCTTTTCCGTGGTCCCGATGATTTGCACCGCGTCCATGGTCTCGCCGCGATACTGCACGGCCTGCTGACCCCCCAAGGTGGGATTCACGATCGCCTTCCCGCTCAAGCGCTCGGCCAGCGCCCCCGCGTCGTGCAGATCCATGGGCGGGCGATTCCGGTACAGGAAGAAGTCGTTCATGATGATCCACGGAAAGCGGGACACGTAGATCACGTCGCTGCCCACGGCGGAAAAACTCTGGCGGAACGCGCTCTGGAGTCCGTGCGCCGCGGTCATGGTGAGAATCACCGCGACGATCCCGATGATGATGCCGAGTGTGGTAAGAACTCCACGCGCCTTGTTCGCGCGCAACGCGGTGAGCGCGATGGCCAGGGATTCTTCCAGGTCGATTCTCCAGCGCATGGTCAGCCCTCGCGGGGTGAAGCTCGCTCGTCGCTTTCAATCATGCCGTCACGCAGGCGAACGACGCGGTGCGCGTGCTCGGCGATGTAGTCCTCGTGGGTCACCAAAATGATAGTTTGTCCGGCGGCGTGCAGCTCGTCCAGGAGTCCCATGATCTCGTCGCCGGTCTTGCTGTCGAGGTTGCCCGTGGGCTCGTCGGCCAGGATGATCGACGGGTTTGCCACCAGCGCGCGCGCGATCGCCACGCGCTGGCGCTGGCCGCCGGAAAGCTCGTTGGGCTTGTGTTTCACGCGATTGGAGAGTCCCACGCGCTCGATGGCGCGCTCCACCCGCTCGCGGCGCCTGGCCTTCGCCACGCCGGCGTAGATCAGCGGCAGCTCGACGTTGTGAAAGACGTTGGAACGCGGGATCAAATTGAAGGTCTGGAACACGAATCCGATGCGCTGGTTGCGAACGTCGGCCAGTTGGTACTCGGACATGGTCGCCACCATTTGCCCCTCGAGCGCGTAGGTCCCCGAGGTGGGGACGTCGAGGCACCCGATCACGTTCATGAGCGTCGACTTCCCGGAACCGGACGGGCCCATCACCGCCACGTACTCGTTGCGTTGAATGTCCAACGAAACGCCGCGCAGTGCCTGCACGGTGTCGGCCCCCATCACGTAGGTCTTGACGACGTCGCGCAGGGAGAGCGTAGCCCCGTTGGTCGAGGGAGTGTGCCCGTCAGTTGGACGCACTCGCCTGCTCCGTCTTCTCCTTGGCGTCCGGCTTCTCGTCGTTTTCGACGGTGACGGCTCCGCCGTTGTTGAGATCCTTCGATATGGCGCGATAGCTGCCCGTCACCACCTCCTCGCCCTCGCTCAAACCCTCCGTGATCTCGATCAGGTCGTCGCTCTGGATCCCCGTCTTCACCTGCTTCGCGACCGCTTTCCCCTCCTCGATGCAGAACACGATCTCGACGAACCCGTCCTTGTCGGTGGTGAAGACTTTCTCGGCCTCCTCGCGTGTTTGCCCCGCGACGGTGAGCTGGTCGACCGTGCGCGCCGCCACGCTCTGAATCGGGACCGAGAGCGCGTCGTCGTTGGTTTTGGTGAAGATGTCGGCGGTCGCGGTCATGCCGGGGCGCAGCGTTTGCGGTGGGCTAGTCACCGTGATCTTGACCTCGAACTCCGTTTTCTGATCGGTCGAGCCCGCGCCGGTGGAGTTGGCACTGCTCGCGATCTCGCTCACGACCCCCTTGAGCACCTGGTCCGGCAGCGCGTCGACCTCGATCTCGGCTTCCTGGCCGAGTGCGACGGAGACGATGTCGTTCTCGTCGACGTTGATCTGGGCTTCCATCACCGAGAGATCGGCAATGACGAGAATGACGTCGGGCTGGAACTGGGAGCCGATCGCGATCTCGCCCTGCTCCTTCATGAGGTCGCTGATGGTGCCCGCCATGGGGGCGTAGATGGTGGTCTTGGAGAGGTCGTCCCTGGCCTGTTTGAGCGCCGCTCGGGCTTGCGAGACCTGATTCTTGGCGGAGTCGTAGCGGGCGAGTTCCACTTGGTAGGCTGCCTCGCGGTCGTCGTAGATCGACTGCGACTCCAGGTCGCGACCCGCGAGCTCCTTCGACCGGTTGAACTCCTTCTCCGCGCGCCCGAGGTTCTCCTTCACCAGCTTCGCTTCGGCTTCCGCCGAGCGCACGACCGCTTCCGCGCTTTCGACTAGTGCCAGGTAGCGCTCGCGGTCCAGTTCCAGAAGAAAGGCGCCCTTTTCGACCCACTGCCCTTCTACCACCGCCAGCCTCGTGATCTTGGCACTGACGTCGGCGCTGATCTTGACCATGGTCTCGGGCTGGATCTTCCCGGTGCCGTTGACCTTCTGCACGATCTTCTGCCGCGACACCTGGGCGGTCTGCACCTGGATCGCCTGCTCGCCGCGTCCTCGCATCGAGAGGGCTCCGACGACGACCACCGCGACCACCACGACCGCGGAGCCTATCAGGACGGGTTTCTTCTTCATCGAGCGGATGCCTCCATTCCAAGGGATCAGCGTGCCGGTTCAAGACGACTACCCTCTGGGAATACGGGAAATAGCCGGGGGAGTTGCCGGCGGATTCCGGCCGCCGGGCGACGTCGCGCCAAATGCCGGTTGCGGGCGAGGGCGAGGGGCATGGTAGCATTCCACCAAGCCCGGTTGGAGTGGTTGACCGCCATGGACATGCACGTCGCTGTGACTGTTGGGTGCGTGGCACCCCCCGAAGACCTGTTTCGGCACGCGGTTACCGACCTCGAGACGCTTCCGCGCGGTGTGCGCCGGTGCGGACCGCTCCCGGGTGTCGCGCGCGCAGAGATCCTGGAGGGCGATGCCCTGCGAACCGGGGTGGTCCGGCGCGTCCATCTGACCGACGGAAGCGTGCTCAACGAAGGGATCGTCGAGATCGCGGCCCCCTCGTCGATGTCCTACCGGCAACTCACGCCGTACCGCTTTCCCCTTTCCCTGCTCGCGAAGTCCGCTCGCGGGCGCTACACCTTCACTCCCACCGGCTCCGGGACCCGGATGACGTGGGAGGCGACCATCCAACTCACGTCCCCGCTCGCGTATCCGCTCATGGCGTGCGTGCGAGGCCTGTTCCTGCGCCGCATGATGACCGGCTTTCTCGAGTGCGTCCGCGACGACGTCGTGCGCGCGCAGTCGAATCGCGACGGTTCTACGGCTTCATGATGTACGACGCCTGGAATCGACTGTCGCGGATTGCGCGCTACTGTCCGACCCCGCACAACACGCAGCCCTTTCGAATTCGACCCACGAGCGAGGTCGAGGCGGACTTGGTGTGCGTGACGTCCCGCCTCTTGCCGCGCGAGGACCACGGCAACTTGTACTGCATGGCCGCCTTCGGAATGTTCGTGGAGGCGCTGCTTCGTTCCGGGCGTCACCTCGGCCTGGACGTGGACGTGACCGCGGAGCCCGGTGTCGACCCGGCGACCGTCCACCAGGGCCCGGGCGCGAGCGTCAGGCTCGGGCGTGCGTCTATTCGCGGGACGTGCGAAGCGCACGATCAACCCGAACTGTTAGACACGCGCCGAACGTCGCGGCTTCCCTACGACGGCCGGCCGGTGTCGGCGCAGGCGCTCGCCGACCTGCGCGCGTGCGCGTGCAACGCGGGGCATCGCTTCTCGAGTTACGACGACGACGAAACGGTGACGTGGGTGCTCAACACGAACGTCGAGGCGATCATCGACAACCTCCAGATCGCGCCCGAGCGCATGGAGATCCAGGGCTGGTACCGAACCGGACCCACGCCCGAACACGGCGACGGACTCTGGCAGCTCCCCATGAACCAATCCAAGCTCGAAATGGGGGCGGCGTTCTTTGCGCCGCGTTTCTTGAAGTTGCCGGGCGTCCGTCACCTGGCGCGCCGGCGATTTCTGGCCACGCAGAAGGGAACGCGCCACGTAGCCCTCCTGTGCGGGCCCTTTTCGACCTGGGACGAACTGCTCCGCGCCGGTCGCATGCTCCTCGAGTTCTGGATCATCATGGCGCGTCACCGCGTGTACATGCACCCCTACGGATCGATGCTGACCAACCCCGTTTACGCGCGAGAGGTCGCCGACCGCTTCGGCGCTAACGACGCGTGGCTCATCCTGCGCATGGGCTACTCACCCGTACCGCCGCGGGCGCCGCGGCTGGCCTCGATCATCGTCCATGAATGAAATCAAGGACTCGCTGCTGGGTAACGCGCTCCAGGGTGCCGACACAGCGGCGCTCTCGTCGTTCGGGGCGTACTCGCTCCTGTTCGCACCCGGGCTCGTGAGCGGTTTGCGCCTGCGCGCCTCGCGCGCGCGCGCGCAAGCGGCCTTTTGGAACGCGCACCGCCGCGTGCCGGCGTACCGCGACTTCTTGCGCGAGCACGCGGCCGAGCGCCCGCGGCGCTTCGAAGACGTGCCGCCCATGGACAAGGACGGCTACATCCGCCGCCACCCGCTCGAGTCGCGCTGCCAGTTCGGACGCTTTCCGTCGCGCGATGCCGTCATCGACGAGTCCTCGGGCTCCAGCGGCAAGGCGACCAGCTGGGTGCGCGGACCCGCCGAGCGTGAGGCGACGCGCAGGTTGCTCCAGTTCGGCGTGCGGCACACGTTCGGCAAGGAGCCCTTCATTCTGCTCAACGCGTTCGCGCTGGGCCCGTGGGCGACCGGCATGAACGTTTCGATGTCACTCGTCGAGCAATGCGTGTTGAAATCGGTCGGCCCCGACCAGGCCAAGCTGGAGGCGGCACTCCAGGACTTGGGGCCGGGCTACCGGTACTTGATCACGGGCTACCCGCCGTTCCTGAAACAATTCGTCGACCACGCGGACATCGATTGGAAGAAGTACCGCATCCACGCCGCGGTCGGCGGCGAGGGCATGTCGGAGGGGCTGCGTGCGGCACTCAACCGTCGCTTCCAAAGAACGATCTCCTCCTTCGGCGCGTCCGACTTGGAAATCAACATGGCGGTGGAAACCGACTTCACGATCGCGCTGCGGCAGGAGCTGGCGAGAAACGCCGACTTGGCGCGCGACTTGTATGGGAGCGAAGGGCTGCCGATGGTCTTTCAGTACGATCCGTTGAGCTACTACATCGAAAGCGACGGCGAGCGCAACCTTCTGTTCACCCTCAATCGCCTCGACAACGTGTCCCCCCGCATCCGTTACAACCTCTACGACCGCGGCATCGCGATGCGGTGCCGGAACGCACTCGAGATGCTCCGCGACCACCGTGTTGCGCTGGACCCGCCGGCGCCGCGCGTCAACCTCCCGCTTTTGTTCCACTGGGGCCGCCGCGAGCACGCGGTCGCCTTCTACGGGTGCAAGATCACGCCCGACGACGTCCAGAACGCAATCACGCGCGTCCCCCTGCTCCAGGAATTGACGGCGAACTACGCGCTCCATCCCTACGAGGACGACGCGGCGAACAAGCGTCTCGAGATATGGATCGAGTTGTCGGCCGAGAGCCAAGCCCCCGACGACGTGGCGGGCATCACCGAGGGGCTCAAGCGCGAGCTGGCCGCGGTCAATCAGGACTTTCGCGAGGCCATCCGCATGATCCAGCCCGGCTTTCATCCCATCCTTCGATTCTTCCCGCACGGCGAGGGGCCGCTGGCCGGCCAGGATCCGCGCGTCAAGCGTCGTTACATCCTCTAGGGCGCGGCGTGCGGGGACGCCCACGAGCGGAAACGGCCGGACGGCGATTTTCGCGCCGACCGGCCGCATCCACCGACTCGACCGATGTCGACTACTTGATCATCACCAATCGTCGCGTCTCCACCGCGCTGCCCGCGCGCAGCTGGAGGAAGTAGACGCCGGTCGCAACCGAGGCACCGGCATCGGTGGAACCATTCCACTCCAGCACGTGGGCGCCGGCTGCAACCGCGCGGTCGTCGAACCGGCGGACCAATCGTCCCGCCACGTCGTAGATCGCCGCCTGCACAGTCAGCGGACGCGACACTTCGAAGTGGATTCGCGTCGACGGGTTGAACGGGTTCGGCGTGACCGACGCGATACGCAGCGGTGTGTCCGCAACCGCGGCTTCCGGAGCCCCCGCCATCGGTCGCACGTAGTAGGGCCGCATCATCTCGTGATCCTCGTGCGAGAGAATGTGGCAGTGCCACACGTACAACCCCTCGCGGTCGAAGGTCGCGACCACGCGCGTCACCTCACCCGGAAACATGACGGCCGTATCCTTCCATCCGTCCTCCCGCGCGGGAGGCACCATCGGACGTCCAACCAGCCTCACGTTGCTCACGCGTCCCGTGACCGGATCGACGTCCGCTTTGAACCTCTGGCGGTCGACGATGCGGAAGGAGACGAGGTGCAAGTGGATGGGATGCGCATCCGCGGTGGTGTTGTAGATCTCCCACACCTCGGTGTCATTCACCATCGGGTTCTCCGTGATCGGCGCCTGCCAGGCGAGGGCGCCGTCGAGCGTTCCCAGCTTGGCTTGCAGACGCCCGTATTCGTCCGTGCCCTCGAACAGGATCAGCTCGCGGGTGTCGGCGTTCGCGACCGGCATGCCCACCGGCCCGTGAAGGGGACGTAGGTTGGCCGGGAGAGTCGTTGCCGGATAGGTGGTCGTATCCAAGGGCTTGGAAATCCGGAATGCCATCACCTGACCCGCGGTGACTGGGTTCACAGCGCTCCCCTTCGGGAACGGCGTCTTCCCACTGTTGCGCAGGATGAATGTCTTTCCCCACAAGGTCGGGTCCGAGAAATCGAACACCATGTCGGCGCGTTCGCCGGTCCCGATCACGAAGCGCGTCAACGCAACCGGTGCGTTGAGCAGACCGGTGTCGGTACCGATTTGATACATCGACGGCAACGCGGCCTTGATCGGCACGGCGTCGTTGCCCGTCTTCTCCTGGAGCCACAGCTCGTAGAAGCGCGAATCGGAGCCGTTGAGCATGCGGAAGCGATACTGGCGCGGCTCGACATCCAGGATCGGCCAGGGCGCGCTGTTGACGAGGATGAAGTCACCGAAAAACTCGGGGAGATGACTCGGGTCGGGTTGCCCTGGCATCGCCGGCGCCGAAGGGTAGAAGAGCTGCCCGTCGGCCGTGAAC
>DASPGK010000304.1:0-4393 GCA_035620655.1 Candidatus Krumholzibacteriia bacterium | reverse complement strand
CGAGGCCAAGATCACGAGCGACCGCGCCGCGCTGCGCGCCGAGGTCGATAAGCTCGAGGCTCTGGGCAAGCAGCTCACCGCCGACGTGCAAGCGCTCCAGAAGCGCAAGGTCGCGGGCCAGGAGCGTCACGACGCGCTGACCGAGAAGTGGACCACCAAAGAAGTCGAGTTCCGCGAGATCTCGGGCAACGTGCGCATCGCCGCCAAGGACATCGAGGCGCTGCTCAATACCTCGCAGCTGACGGCATTGTTTCCGGATCGGCTGAACACGGTCGCGCCCGTGCTCGAGCCGGGCTACTTCCCGGGCATCGACGACATCAGCGGTATGACCGACGTCCTCTTGGACGAAATGAAACGCTCCGGCCAGGTGACCCTGCAGCAGGGCCCCTACGTCGGACGCGACGGCGAGAACCACACCGGCGACATCCTGACGCTGGGCAAGTTCACGGCCCTGTACCGGTCGCCCGAAGAGGTTGGGTTCCTCACCTACAACACCGATAGCAAGAAGCTCTTCGCGTTGACCAATCTCCCTGCGCGCAAGATGACGAAGACGATCGCCCACTACTTCGACGGCAAGTCCGACGTCGTTCCGCTCGACATCGCAAGCGGCGAGTCGCTGGTGGGCATCGGGGACCACACCAGCATCGTCGAGGAGTTCAAGCAGGGCGGCAACATCATGTGGCCGATCCTGCTGGTCGGGCTGGTGGTGGTGGTGTTCACGAGCTACAAGCTGATCTACTTGAAGCGCGTCCACGGTGACACCGATACCATCATGGGCCACGTCAACGACCTCGCCGCCAGCGGCGACTGGCCGGGCGTCGACGCGATCATGCAGAAGCACCAGAATCACAACTGGCCCGTGGTGAACGTGCTCCGCGACGGTATTCGGGCCCGCAATGAGGACCGCGAGACGCTCGAGAGCGTCTTGCAGGAGTCCATTCTGCGCGAGATGCCGCGCCTCGAACGCGGGGTTTCGGTGATGGCCGTCCTCGGTGCCATCGCGCCGCTCCTCGGTCTGTTGGGAACCGTGACGGGCATGATCACCACCTTCCAGGTGATCACGCTGTACGGCACCGGCGACCCCAAGCTGATGTCGAGCGGCATCAGCGAGGCCCTGGTCGCGACCAAGTGGGGCCTGTGTGTCGCGGTCCCGACCATGCTGATCCACACCCTCCTCGCGCGTCGCGTGCACGGTGTCGTGAGCGACATGGAGGAGAAGGCCGTGACGTTGAGCAACACGATCCAGAAGGAACAGCGTCGTGGAACTCATATTGCGTCTGCTTGAGTTCGCCAAGACCGGCGGCTGGGTGATGGTCCCGGTGGCCGTCACCTCGGTCCTGATGTGGACGCTGATCGGGGAGCGCCTGTACACGTACCGGCGCCTGGGCCGTCGCGACCTTCCGATCCAGGACGCCGTGCACGCGGTCGAGGGCGCGCCCGTCAACCACTTCGGCCACGGGCTGCGGGCCACACTGGTGCGCAACTTCGTGCGCAAGCGGACCGGCGAGGCGGACCTGGACAAGCGCATCCTGCGCGAGTGCGCGATGAGGATCGAACCCGTAATCGATCGCAACCTGGCCGTGATCGCGGTGCTCGCGTCGATCGCCCCCTTGTTGGGGCTCTTGGGAACCGTGAGCGGCATGATCACGACCTTCGTCGTGATCGCCGAACTCGGCACCGGCAACGCGCGGCCCTTGGCGGGAGGGATCTCCGAAGCGCTGGTGGCGACGCAGGCCGGCCTGCTGGTGGCGATCCCCGGGCTGTTCGCCAGCGTGGCCCTGAAGCGACGCGCCGACAAGCTGGCGCACCGGCTGGACCAGACCACGCTGCTGCTCCAGCATCACGTCTAGGAACAAGGAAACAACATGATCAACGTTCGCAAGACCATTCGCGGCCACGAGCAGATCCACATCGACGTCATCAACCTGGTCGACGTGATGATGGTGCTCCTGATCTTCTTCGTCGCGACCACGTCGTTCGTCAAGGAAACCGGCATCGACGTGCAGCGCTCGACCGCCGCCACCGCCGAGGTCAAGGATCAAGGCAACGTCACCATCGGCTTGTCCGCCGACGGTAGCATCTTCATGGAAGGCAAGCGCGTCGATATCCGGCGCGTGCGCGGGCTGGTGGAGCGCGCGCTGGCCGAAGACCCCAAGACGGGAGTCGTCGTGATCGCCGACCGCGACAGCAAGACCAGCGACGTGGTGGCGTTGATGGACCAATGCCGCATGGCGGGTGCCCGGAACGTCAGCCTGGCCGCGCGGCGCGCGTGGGGGTCGTAGCGCGACATGTTTCGGCTTCCGAAATGGGTTCCGATCGCGCTTGCGTTCGGCCTCGCGGTCAACGTGCTGCTCTTGACCGGCGCCGCGGTGTTGTCGGGCGAAGCGGACGGCCAGGAGCAAGACATCACCGCTCCCATGGCGGTCAACACGCTGAACTTCGAGCAGACGCCGCCGCCCGCCGAAGAAGCCGCGGCGGAGCCGGAGGCACCCAAGCGCGAAGAGGCCCGGCCGGACTTGGGCCCCGATCTATTCCAACCCGACTTCGCCCCCGATTTCGGCGGCATGGGCGGGGTGGGCGACGCCATCGCGATCGATCTCACGGGCGGTGCGAACACCGCGATGAAGAGCGACTTCGTGTTCGAGTCGTACGAGCTCGACCAGGCGCCGCGGGCGGTCGTCAAGATGCCGCCCCAGTATCCGTTCAAGGCGCGCGAGAAGGGGATCGAGGGCGTGGTTCAGGTCAGGGTCCTGGTGAAAGAAGACGGAACCGTGGGCGAGGTGCTCATCATGGACGCGCGTCCGCCCGACACGTTCGAAGACGCGGTATTGATGGCTGTCCCGCGCTGGCGATTCGAGCCGGGCGTGGTCGGCGGAAAGAAGGTGACCTCGTGGGTCGTCACGGCATTGCACTTCAAGCTCAACTGATCGTGCGCACCCTGCGCGCGACGCTGACCGCGCTGGTGCTCACCGGCCCGCTGGCCGCGACGAGCGCCGCCGAAGAAGCCACGCCGATGGAGACCGTCGAGACGCTTCCGCGCGACGCAAAGCTCGCTCTGTTCGAGGCCCAGCAGGCGCTCGAAGAGGGCAAGAGCGAGAAAGCAGTCGACATACTCGGCACGTACGTGCGCGACCACGCCAAGAAGAACGACAGCTTCCTCATGCGGTACCACTACGCGAGCATGCTCGTGCAAGTGGATCGTCGCGAGGAGGCGCTGGCCGAGTACGAGCGCGTGGTCGCACTCGAGCCCCGTTACGACGCCGGTTGGTTGGGACTCGGGGAGACGGCGTACGGCCTGGGGCAGTTCCAGCGCGCCGCCGAGGCCCTCAAGAAGGGCTATCAGGCCAGCGCCGAGAAGCGCCCGGACGTCCTCTACTACGCGGCCGCCGCGCAGCTCTTGGGCGGTGACGCCGCGGGCGCCGTCCCGGTTCTGGAGGATCTGGTGTCCGGCAAACACGGCGAGCCCAAGTTCGAATGGTACCGCGGTCTGGTAAGCGCGTGTCTCCAGGCCGAAGACCACACGCGCGGGCGCAAGGCGGTCGACGATATGATCGAACGCTTCGGCACCAACGCCGACGCGTGGTACCTCGCGTTTCAATTTGCCGCCAGCGTGAGCGACTACCACCAGGCCGCGGTGGCGCTCACCGTGGTTGGATATCTACGCCCGCTGACGCGGCAGGAGCAGCTGCAGCTGGGCGATCTGTACGCGGCCGTCGAGGCACCGGCCGCGGCGGCGGGCTACTACTCCGCAGCGACGCAAGACACCGCGTCGGCCGGCGAAGTCGAGCGTGTAGCGTCGGCCTATCTCGCGTCCTATCAGTCCGAGGCGGCGCTCAAGGTGCTCGAGCAGGGAATCCAGGACGAGCCGACGTTTCGCCTGTGGTCGCTGCTCGGCGACCTGCACGTGATGGAGAGTCGCTACGAGCAGGCCGAGGCCGCGTTTGCCGAGTGCGTTCGCTTGAAGCCCGACGAGCCGAGGCCGCACCTCATGCTCGGCTACTGCATGATCGAGTTGGGCCGCCCCGACGACGCGCTGGCGCCGCTCGCGGTGGCCGCGTCCAACGAAGAATGGGCGGAGCGCGCGCAGATGCTGGTCAAGCGCGCGCAGATCATGCGCGCCGCGCCGCCGTCGGCACCGGAACCCACGGCCACCTCGGCACCCGCGCCCTGAGCGGAATCCGTGCCCCTCTTTACGGTTCAAAGCCAAGCCCTGAAACGGGTTACGGTTTCTCCATCGAACCTTTAAGGGCGCTTAATGCTGCCTTTACATTGCCCGCCTATCGTCCGCGTCACGTATTCTGTCGAGCGACTCATATTAAGTGAGCAGCATGGGCTACCGAGGAGGGAACCGAGAATGATTCGCAAATCATTTGCGTTGTTGTCGACGGGTATG
>DASPGK010000303.1:0-2284 GCA_035620655.1 Candidatus Krumholzibacteriia bacterium | reverse complement strand
CGCCGGAACGAACGGAAGTCGCGGCCGGTACGCGTGGCCCAGTAGGCCAGGAAGAACACGAGCGCGGTACGCGCGATCTCCGAGGGTTGCAGCGTGGTGTGAATGAGCGGCAGGAGATACCAGCGCCGCGTGTCGCGAATGGTGACGCCGAACACGAACACGCCCACCATCAGCAGCACGCCCACGAGCATCAGCATGGGCGCTGCCCGGCGATACACCCGGTAGTCGACGCGCGAGGCCAGGAACATGACCACCAGCGCCACCACACAGCGCGCGGCGTGGTTGCGCATGAGCGCGAAGTGGTCGCCGAACTTCCCGCCCGCGAAGAACGAGCTGGAGGAGAGCACCAGGCTCACGCCCAACGCCATCAGGAACAACGTCACCACCAGCAGCCGGGGGTCCATTCCCAGACGCAGGAGGTCCGATCCGTTGGCGTCGGCGGTGGCGGTGCGGGCGGTGGAGTCCATGCGCTCCTCTTTCTAAAGAGAGTTGACGCTCGCGCGGAACACTTCGCCGCGCTCCTGGTAGTTCTTGAACATGTCGAAGCTCGCGCACGCGGGCGCGAGCAACACGGTGTCGCCCGGTTGCGCCGACGCGCGCGCCGTGCGCACCGCGTCGGCCATGTCCGTCGCTTCGCTCATTTCGACCTTTCCCGACAGCGCGCGCGCGATCACGGGGCGCGCCTCGCCGATCAGCACCGCGCGCCGGGTCGTCTTCAGGTGCGGCAGCAGCGAGGCGAAATCGCCCTCCTTGTCGCGGCCGCCCAGGATCACGATCACGGGGCCGTCGATGCTGGCCAGGCTCTTGGCGGTGGCGTCGACGTTGGTGGCCTTGGAGTCGTTGATGTAGGCCACACCGTCGACCACGCGTACCAGCTCCATGCGGTGCGGGAGCGGGCGGTACCCGCGCAGCGCCTTGCGCATCGCGTCGAGCGAGATCTCGAACGGAATCACCGCGGCCACCGACGCGAGCGCGTTCTCCAGGTTGTGCACGCCGACCGGAGTGAACTCGCTGCGCCGGATCACGGCCTCGCGCGTGCCCTTCCAGCTGCGCACGATCGCCTCGCCGTCGAAATAGACGCCGGTATCGAGACGGCGCCGAGAGCTGAACGGGACCGCCGGCCCCGCGTGGGTTTCGGCCAGCGCGGCCGCCACGGCGTCCTCGGCGTTGTACACGTAGTAGGTCTCGGCCCCCGCGCGGTTCAAGATGCGCGCCTTCGACGCCGCGTATTCGTCGAAGGAGTGGTGGTACCGATCCAGGTGGTCGGGGGTGACGTTGAGAAGCACGGCGACGTCGACGCGGAACCGGTCGATGGTGTCGAGCTGAAAGCTGGACAGCTCGAGCACCAGCGTATCGGGATCGCGCTCGCGCAGTACATCCGCGAGCGGGGTCCCGACGTTCCCGGCCACCACGGCGTCGACGCCGCCCGCCTTCAAAATGTCGCCGATGACGCCCACGGTCGTGGACTTGCCGTTGGTCCCGGTAACACCCACGATGCGCGCGCGGGTGTAGCGATACGCGGCCTCGATCTCGCCCATCACGGGCACGCGCGACTCGCGCGCGGCCGCGAGGACCGCGTGTTCGGAGGCGACCCCCGGGCTCACGACCACGCAATCGCTGGCCGCCGCGACCGCGACCGCGCGATCCTTGGAAATGACTTCGATACTCGGATACGCGCGCGCGGCCTCGCTCGCTCGAAACTTCTCCAGGACGGCCGCGTCGTCGTCGAATACCGCCACGCGCTTGCCGTCGCGCGCGAGCAAGAGGCTCACGGCCAGGCCGCTGCGAGCCATGCCGAGCACGAAGAAACGCGAGTATCCGGCGAATCCGACCATGCCTATTGCAGCTTGAGCGTACTCAAGCTCAAGAGGACCAACAGCGCGCCCACGATCCAGAAGCGCACCACGACCTTGTTTTCGTGCCACCCCGATAACTCGAAGTGATGATGCAGCGGCGACATCTTGAAGATGCGCCGGCGCGTCAGCTTGAAGGACGTCACCTGGATCATCACGCTCAGGGCTTCGGCCACGAACACGCCGCCGATGATTACCAACAGCAGCTCGCGCTTGAGCAGCACGGCGACCACACCCAGCGAACCGCCCAGCGACAACGAGCCGGTGTCGCCCATGAACACTTGCGCGGGGTGACAATTGTACCACATGAATCCGAGTCCTGCACCGAACATTGCAGCACAAAATACGGTCAATTCGCCTGCCCCGGCGACGTACGGCACCTGCAAATAGGTGGCCATCTTCACGTTGCCGGCCACATAGGTCATGATCAG
>DASPGK010000302.1:0-17075 GCA_035620655.1 Candidatus Krumholzibacteriia bacterium | reverse complement strand
CCGTCCTTGCGACCGCCGCGAACGCGCTCGCGCGCCAGTCGCTCGGGGTCGCGCACGGTGAGGCACTGGATGGGGACCGCGAGCACCTGCCTCTCCTCGGCCACCGCGATGTCGACGGAAGCCGAGAGCCCCGGACGAATGTTCGGAATCGAATCCTGGATCGCGATCACGACCTTGAAATCGACCGACTCCTGCCCCAACCCCACCTGCGTGCGCAGCGCGCTGTTGCCCACTTCGGTCACCACACCGCGGTAGGTGGTGTCGGGCTGGGCGTCGAGGCGAACCGTGGCCGCCTGCCCGACCCGCACGTGCACGACCTCGGTCTCGTCGACCTTGACCTCCGCTTCCATCTCGGCCAAGTCGGCGATGGTCAGCAGCACCGTTCCGGGATTGTTGATGGTGCCCATGATGGCGCTCTCGCCTTCCTCCACGTTGAGCGCGGTGATCACACCCGACATCTCCGCCACGATGTGGACCTGGCGCAGGTCGTGCTGCGCGCGCTTCAGAGACGCCCGGGCTTGCGCGAGCTGCTCGCGCGACGAGCGAGCACGCGCGCGCGCGATGTCGAGCGACGAGGTGGCGGTCTTGAGGTCGTTCTCCGACATGAAGCCCTTCTCGCTCAGCTGCACCGCGCGCTCGTAGTCGTACTCGGCCTTCAGCAAACTGGCGTCCTCGAGCTGCACTGACGCCTCCGCGGCGCGGACCGCGGCCGCCAGCTGCTCGACTTGACTCTCGTAGGGGGCGGCGTCGATCTCGAGCAAGAAGTCGCCCTTCTCGACGCGCTGACCTTCGACCACTACCAGCTTGGTAACCTTACCAATCGTGTTCGCACTCACGTTCACGAGTCGTTTGGGCTGGATCTCGCCCGAGGCCGTTACCACCTTGGATACGTCGCGCCGGCCCACTTTGGCGGCTTCCACCTCGATGCTCTTGCCGCGCTTCGCGCTCAAGTTGATGCCCACCAGCGCGGCGAGCACCACCGCACCCGCGACCGCGATCAGCACTTTGCGCTTCCTGGTCACTTCACGCTCCCTTCGTCGTGGGGGTCGCGACGCGCCGGCGATCGACCTCGATACGACCGTCGCGCAGCCGGATCTCGCGCCGCGCGTGCGCGGCGACCGCGTCGTCGTGGGTCACGACGATCAGCGTGTGCCCGCGCCCGTGCAGTTGATCGAACAACGTCATGATCTCGGCGCCCGATTTCGAATCCAGGTTTCCGGTCGGTTCGTCGGCGAGGATGATCGACGGGCGGTTGACCAGCGCGCGCGCGATGGCGACGCGCTGGCGCTGCCCGCCGGAGAGCTCGTTGGGCTTGTGGCGCGCGCGGTCGGCCAGCCCCACCGCCTCCAGCGACTCGTTGGCGCGCTCGCGGCGCGTCGCCGCGTCCATGCCCGCGTAGATCAGCGGCAATTCGACGTTCTGGAACGCGGACGCGCGCGGCAGCAGGTTGAAGGTCTGGAAAACGAATCCGATCTCTTGGTTGCGAACGTGCGCGAGGGTATCGTCCGTCATCTCGGTCACGTTCTCGCCGTTCAGTACGTAGGTGCCCTCGGTGGGCGAATCGAGACAGCCGATGATGTTCATGAAGGTGGTCTTCCCCGATCCCGACGGACCCATCAGGGCCACGTACTCGTTGCGCTCGACGTCGAGGTCGACCCCGTCGAGCGCGTTCACGACGTGGCTTCCCATCTGGTAACGCTTGGCGATGCCGATCATGTGGATCAACATGGGGTCGAGAGCATAGCACGCGGGCGGAGCGCTGCAAAGCAGCGCCCCGCCCGCGCGCGGTATCGGAAGGTGAGTAAGACGGCGCGTCTACGGCATCGTTACGCTGCGCCCGGTCGCGCGCTGCAGGTCCGCGCGGTTGACGAGATAATCGACGCGCGCGTCGATCAGGCTCGCCTGCGCCGAGGTGAGCGACGAGCTGGCCTCGATGGTCTCCAGGATGGTGCCCGCTCCCACGCGGTAACGTTCTTCAGCGAGGCGCAGGTTTTCCTCCGCGGCCGCAACGGTTTCCTCGGCCAGGTCCAGGCGCTCGGTCGCCTGCTCGATGTTGAGCACGATCTGCTTCACGTCCAACACCGCGTCGATCTTGGCCTGCTGCAAGTTGTACTCGGCGATGCGGTGCTGCGCTCTCGCGTTCTGGATGCCCGATTTGGTTTGGAAACGGTCGAAAAGGTTCCAGTTCAAGAACGCGCCGATCGACCACGAGTAGTTGTTCTTGAACACTTCGCCGCCGCCGGGGAAGGTGCGGTCGTTCCACCCGTAGTTGAATGAGGCGTCGATGGTCGGATAGCGCTGCTTCTCGGTCACGGACAGCCCGGCGCGCGCGGCGTCGATGCGGTACCGGCTGGCCAAGAGGTCCGAGCGGTGCTCGAACATGTAGTCGACCTCGGCGTTCAAGTCCACCGGCGAGGCGGAGAAGTCGATCGACTCGTCGACTTCGAGCGGCGCGTCCTGCGGGATGTTGAGGCGCGACTTCAAGCGCGCGTCGGCGATGGCCTTGGCGTTGCGTACGTTCATGAGCAAGAGCTCGCTGTTGGAGTAGTCGACGCGCGCCTGCAAGTAATCGGCCTTGGTGCGCGACCCGATCTTGTAGAACGCTTCGATCTGTTCCAAGTTGCGCCGCTTCGCCTCCAGGTTGGCCACCTGGACTTCTTCGAGCTTGTTCTGGCGCACGAGCTCGTAATATTCCCGGATGGTGACCGCGCGCACGAAGTCGCGCGTGTATTCCAGCTCGTAGGCCGCGGCGTCCGCGGACCGCTTCGATTGGTTGATGGTGTTGTAGTTGGCCCCCCAGTTGAACACGTTCATCTGGCTCGAGATCGAGAACGAGTACTGTTCGTAGTCGAACCCGCTGGGCTGGATGGGACGGCCCTGGTCGTCGATCACGATGCCGGTGGTGGGACCCGCCCACGAGTGCCCCGCCCACATGTTGAGGCTCAAGCTGGGCATCAATCCGCCGTAGCTGCGCAGCACGTCGCTGCGCGCCGACCGCAATTGCTCGCGCGACACGCCCACGTTGGTCGAGGCCTCCAGGGCGAGCTCGAGGCACCGCTCGAGGTCGTACTGCTCGGCCCGGGCACCGGGCACGAGCGCGCATAGGATCAGCATCTGGGCTACGATCGCCCGGCGAAAAGTCATCTGGTCACCTTCCCGTTGGCAAAAAACAAGATGCGGCCACCGCCGCCGACCGCCCGCAAGTGAAAACGAACGAACGTAGTACGGCGGGGGGGGTTCGAATGTTCCGCCATTATAGCCGCGACCGCCCGCTGGCAGGGTCAAAAAAAGGTCCGGGCCCGCCTACGGGGCTCGCGACGGCGGTACGGTCCGTTCCTCGCGGTCACTGGTGAAGGACAGCCGGGCGGCATTGGCGTCCTTGAGCTCCTCGATCACGTCGGCCACCACCCCATAAGGCGCCTTCTCGTCGGCGTTGAGCGCGATCACGGCCTCCGGCGCCTCCATCAGGACCGTCTTGATGATCCCCTCGACATCCGCGGTCGTCACCAGCCGGTCGTCGATCGAGATGCGCCCGGTGCGATCGATCCAGATGCGCGCCACGTGCTCGCGGCGCGGCTTCTCCGCGGTCTCGGCGCTCGGCAGGACGATTTGCAGCCCCTGCTCCAAGCGAAAAATGGTCGTGGCCATGAAGAAGATGAGGAGCAAGAACGCGATGTCACCCATCGAGATGGTGGGAATGGTATTCCCCACGCGGTGCTTTCGCTGAAAGCGGGTCGGGCGCACGTCACTTCACCGTCCGCAAGGAGATGCGCCGGCAATTGGCGAGCTTGATCTCGTCCAACAGGTCGACCATCAGGCCGTACTCGGCATCGCGATGGGTCGACAAGAGGACCACCAACTCCGGGTTGGCGGCCAGTCGAGTCGCAACCAGCGTCCTCACGTCGGAGAGCACGACCGGCTGCCCCTGTATTTCCACGCGCCGATTGGCGAGAGCGCGAATTTCTAGCACGTCTTCGGCCTCGACGCGCGTCGGTGCGCTGGTTCGACCCGGGAGCACCAGTGGGATGCCTTCTTCGACCGCGAACGTCGTCGTCACGACGAAGAAGACGAGCAGGAGGAACGCGAGATCCGACATCGACGCGGCCTGGAACTCGCACGCCCCGAATCGAAATCGCCCTCTGCGTCGTTCCATGGTGTGGCACCTCCTTCGGCGTGCCGCGCATCCCCACGCGCGGGTGCGTCAGCCGCGATCGAGGGGCCGCCTTCCGCCGGGGCCCTTCGGGTGCTCGAGGTCCAGGAGCTCGTCGACCAGGTCGGCGCTTGCCTCTTCCATCTCGAGCACGAAGCGGTCGATCTGGAGCACGAAATACGAGTAGAACGCCGACACCGGCACCGCGATCATCAGGCCGGCCGCGGTCGTGATGAGCGCCTCCTCGATTCCTTGCGCCACCAGCTTGGCCGACACCTGCTCGGCGGCGGCAATCGCGGCGAAAGCCGCGATCATCCCGGTGACGGTGCCCAAAAACCCGAGCAGGGGTGCCACGTTGGACACCGAGGCCAACGCGAGCAAGCCACGCTCGAGGTGGGCCATTTCGATCGCACCCGCGGAGGTGATCGCCTTCTCCACCGCCTCCGGACCTCGATTCGCGCGCAGGAGACCGGCGTGCAGAATGGCGGCGATGGGCCCGCGCGTCCGCTGGCACAATTCGAGGGCCGCCTCGGCGCCCTCGGTCCGCAACGTCTGCGTCACTTCGACCATGAGTCGCCTGGTGTTGACCCGGGCGCGCGAAAGCGTCCACGTCCGTTCGACGATCAAGACCAAGCCGAGGATGGCGCACAAGAGCAGCGGGTGCATGACGATGCCGCCCTTGATGTAGAGCTGACTCAGGGCGCTGCCCCGCATTCGAGCGAGGAACGATCGATCGGCGGCGGCGGGAGACTCGGTGACGGGGGTAGCGACCGAGTCGGAATCGGCCGTCGCGACGATGGGCTGCGTGCGCGGAATACCGCCCTGCGACGCCGCGCCGGCGGGCAGGAGCGAGAGCACGACGAATGCCAGGACGAGTCGCGACACGGTCTTGAGGTGGTCGTTTAGGCGAACCGTCCGCGACCATAGCCGCGCCGGCGCTCGCCTGTCAACCGTCGGACGCACAAGGGGGAAAGGGGCTACTTGTCGGAGATAGTGGAACTGCGCTCCAGCGTGTAGACGCCGTGCCCATCGCGGTCGACGAAGAGAAATCGCATGCCGACGTCCATCTGCTGGATCTTGTCCCGCTTGAGCATGGGTTCGCCACCGGCGACGTAGATCCACAGCTCATACGGCACGCCCGTATTGTCTTCGGGGCGGCTGCGCGCGTTGGACGACCCGCCCGAGATGGTGTTGCGAATGACCGGCAGGGTGTACTGCTTGGAACCCACCGAGCTGAAATTCATGGGGTGGAAGGGGTCATCGACCACCATCTCGGCCTCGAGCAGGGTCTCGTAGTTGAGCGGGATCACGTCCTGGACCAGCTCGTCGGGCGGCCCGTAGCGCAGGTAGATGTCGCCCTGCGGCGTCATGACCGCGGGTCCGCGCTCGCTGAAGTGTGCGTTGATGTAGGCCATGCGCTCCACGAAGAGATCGTACGCCTCGTTGCCGCCGCTGTCGGGAGACGGGTCGAAACTCTTCCACAACGCGTCGAGGACTTGCTCCTGCTCCCCGGGGCTCTTCTCCTGGAAGGCCTTGAACTCGTCGTCGCCGAGCAGGAAGCGCGCCTCCGCGAGATACTCGCGGCGCGGGATCTCCCAGGTGCGCAAGTCCCACGCGACCGAGAAGTCGCCGCTCTTGACGCGGGCAATAGTCTCTCCGTCGAGTCCGAACGACAGGTAGAGCGAATACGTGCCGGCCGCCAGCGTGGTGAGGTCCTCGCGCAGCAAGACCGGATAGGTGCGAAGCGAGGTGCCTTCCGGAGCCGGGTTGGGCAGCGTGAGCTTCGTCTCGCGCACCGATTCGCCCTTCGCGTCCACGATGTCGGTGCGGAACTCGAAGCTCGGTGCCTTCGCCATCGAGTCCGGAAGATACAGCTCGACGTAGACCGACAGCGTGTCCTTGTAGAGCCCGTACATGCGGGCCGCGTTGGGCTGGTACTTGCGAATCCCCTGCTCGCGGGGATCCACCGTCCACACGAACAGGGGCGTGCTGAAGGACGGCTCGTCCTCGGGAATCTCGGGCAGATTCAAGCGCGCGCGGCGCACCATCGAGGTCTTGTTCTTGTCCTTGATCAACCCGATGATGCTGATCTTGGGCGCGTCCAGGTTCTCGAGCGAGACCGAGAGCCAGTAGCCGCCCGGCGCCAGGTGGAACTGCTTGATTACGGTCTGGAACGCGAGCGAGCTCTCGACCCGGGAGGCGTCGGTCTCGCTGAACGTCATGGTCTCGCTCTGCTTGACGATCTCCTTGCCGGCGTCGTCGGTGAGCAGATAGCTGAACTTGACCCGCGTCGCCCACTCCGCCTTGCCCGCCTCTTTGAAGCGCAGCGAGTGGTTGGGGATGCGCACGAACACGTGCGTGAGGTCCCGGTGGTCGTGACCGCGAAACGCGGCCGAGTCGAGGTGGAAGTCGAAGTCGCCGCGCCCCACGTGCTGCGCGCCGGCCGGGCCGGCCAGCGTGCACAGCAAGGCGGTCGCGAAGAAAACATGGGCGCCCACGTGGGCGCCCATACGTGCGGAGTATTTCCGCGACCGATCCATGATCAATACGTGAACCCGAGCGAGATGCGGTGGACGTCACCCAGGAAGTCGTAGTCGTTCCAGGCGTAGTCGAACGTCAGGTCCGACGTCTGGCTGGTGTCGATGCGCAGGCCCATGCCCGCAGAGAGGCCCTCGCTGTCCGTGCCGACGTTGTAACCGCCGCGCAGGAAGAAGAACTGGTTGAATCCGTACTCGGCACCCAGGTTGATGCGCTCCTTGTTGTCCGAAGGGTGCGCGAACTCGAACACGCCCTGCAGACTGTTCACTCCCTGCGAGTACGGAGTGGCCGCCATCGCGACCTTGAACATGGTCGGCATCTTGGAAGCGCGGTCGTCGTAGTCGACCTCGGCACCCAAGCTCTGGATCATCATGCCGAGACGCATGCCCCACAGGCCGATGCGATAGATCAACCCGAAATCGAACGCGAAGGTGTTGACACTCTTCTCGGCCAGGCCCGAGTGGATGAAGTGCACGGTCGCGCCCGACGAGAACTTATCGGTGAAGAACTTGGCGTACGACAGTCCGAACGACATGTCGCCCGCGTCGAACTCCTCGCCCGTTCCTTCCGGCAGGAACACCGTGCGAACCACTTGCGGGTCCATGGTGAGGGCGCGCGCGCTCACACCCCAGGTACCGGGCACAAACGGCAACGTGAAAGCGCCCGCCGCGTAGTTGAGCTTGATATCGGCCGGCCACCAGGTATACGAGAGCGACACGTCGGTGCGGGTGATATCGACCATGCCGGCCGGGTTCCAATACGTCGCGGTGGCGTCGTTCGAGATGGCGGTAAATGCACCACCCATGCCCGAGCCGCGGGCCGACACACCGATTTTCAGGAATTGGAGGGCGTAGGTGCCCACCTTTGCAAAAGGTTCGGTGGCGAACGACTGCGCCGGCAACGCCGCCACGATCAGCGCCGCCGCTACACCCTGCATGAACCTTGATCTCACTTTCCTACCTCCTGAAAGGATACCGGCGTACCGGATTTAGAACTCGAACCCGAGGCCCAACCGCCACAGACGGTGGGTTTCCCAAATCGTCGGGTCGAACACCGGGTTGAAGTCGTCTCGGCCGTCGGCGTCCTGGTCTTGGAGATACGCGCCGCCGTATTCCCCCGTCTCGGTCAAATATGAACCGCCGTCCATTTGTGCCGCAACCAGCCCGGGGAACGCGTTGGGGGCGTCTCCGCCCGGCAACAGCACGTCCTCGTCCAGCAGATTGCGGCCTTCGAAGAAGAGTGTCAGCTCGCGTCCGTACACGTTGAACAGCTTGCGGCCCTGGATGCTCAGCTTGTGCGTCGGCTCCAGGCGGCGCGAGTTCTCCCAGGTGGGATCGTTCAAGCGCGCGAAGCGGTCGACCGGGGTCCACGGAAGACCCGAGCCGTATTGATAGATCATCGTGGCGCCCCACTTGTTGCGATCCTGCAGTCGCAGCGTCACGTTGAACGTGTTGCGCTGGTCCCAGTCGAGGGGATATTCCTCGGTCGGCAAGTGGGTCAAGCCCTCCGCGGAGCGGCCGAAGTCGGAGTCGCTGGCAACGCCGTCCGCGAACGAATAGGTGTAATACACCTCGAAGCCGAGGCGGCGCGTGAGGCGCTTCTCGAGCGACAACTCGACACCGCGCGAGCTCGCGTAGGTCCGGTTGATGAACCGGAAGGCCTGAACGCCGGTGGAATCGTCGGTGACGCGCGTCGACGAAATCAGCCCGTAGATGTCCTTGTTGAACACCACGAAGTTGGCGGCGATGTCGTCGGTGAACTGGTGCGAGATACCGGCCTGGTAGGACACCGTCAGCTCGGGTTCGAGGTTCGGGTTGCCGAGTGTTCCCGTCGAGCCCACCGGGTCCTGGGTGCGGAACAGATACACGCGGCTCGGCCACTGCGTGAAGCGCCCGTAGTGGAAGAAGAACTTGTCGCGGTCGGTGATCGGGAACGCCACACCCAAGCGCGGCGAAAGGTTCCACTTGAACTCGTCGACCGACTGGTCGATCTCGCTGCTCGCGATCTGGACTTGGCTGTTGTTTCCGACCGTGAACCACTCGTAGCGCAAGCCGCCGTTGACGACCATGCCTTCGTAGTCCCACTTGTCCTGGACGTACACCGCGCCTTCCGCGTTGAAGTTCTCGTACGTATTCACGTTCAGACCCTGCTGGATTCTCCCGTACTCGTCGATTCGGGTCTGCGCCGGGTTGACGCGCTCGTCGTCGTTGAGGTCGTTGTAAAGCACCTGGACGCCGGTCTTGATGCGGTGCCCCTTGAACTGGTCCGACACCACGTCGCCCTTGAACAGGTACTGCAGCGAGTGCTGGTCGGAATAGAACGGATAGTCGTACGCGGTCACGAAGTACGGGAAGTCGTCGTCGGTGTACCACACGGCATTGGACACGCCCGCATTCAGGTACGTGCCGTCGGGCAAGGTCACCGGGAGACCCGCGGTGGAGAACTGCGCCGGGTCTTTCTGGTCGCCGAACTCGTCGAGCACCGAGCTCTTGGAGCGCAAGTCCAGGCGCGAGAGCTTCAGCGTGTAGAGCAGCTTGCTCGTAATGTTATGGCTGAACCCAAGCTTGAGCTGGAGGTTCTCCGAGCGCGTCTCGGGCGTGTGCATGGCCGAGTTGAAGGGCACGAAGGCGGAGTCCGCGCCCTGGGGAGCGGTCAAGAACGGCTTGAAGTCGCTGGCCCCGCGCTGGAAGCCTTCGAACAGCGCCCAGGGCTTGTACGAAAGCGCGCCGCCGGGTCCTTGCACCGCCTCGTCCCAGACCACCGTAATGGTCTGATTGCCGACGCGAAAATCGGCGGCGCGAAAATCCGTGTACGTCACGACGTTCTGCTGGCCGGTGTTGGGATCGCGAACCAAGTCGATCACGTCGACCGGCCGGACGTTGAGCTGGGCCTGTTGCTTGGCCGGATCCTTGGTATCCGCCCACGGGCCGTGATTGATACTGCGCAGCCGGTCGAACTGGAACTGCTCGCGCCCGTTCACCGGCGGGCCGGCGACGACCAGGCCCTGGAAGTACCACACCTTCGACGCGTAGCCTTCGATGTTCCAGTTGTTGATATAATCGTCCTCGCGCAGCTGCGAGTAGATCATTTCGCCATCCACCTTCATGCGCGCCATCTTGTAGGTCAGCTTGCCCTGGACGTTGTATGCCGACGTCTGGCGCTGGCGGAACTTGAACCAGTCGGTGATCTTGTGCTCTTCACGCGGCTCGATGGTGGTGTTCTCCGTGTCGCTCCAGGTCGCTTCGCCCGAGAGGTAGTAGCGCAGATTCTTCCACCAGGTCGGTCCGCCGAAGCCCAGGCTCAAACGGTCGAAGTTGGTGTAGGTCTTGTCGGAGCGGCCGAAGTCGTCGGTGAAGTAGCGCACTTCGCCGCCGAAGGTGGCCCCGCCTTCCTTGGTAGCGATGTTGATAACGGCCGACTGGGCGTCGCCGTACTCGGCGTCCATACCGCCCGACACGATTTCGGAGCCGGAGGTTCCCAGCATGCCGACGTCGACGGAGCCGCCGCCGAGCGGGTCGGACACCGGAACGCCGTCGATTTGAATCTGGACTTCGTTGCTGCGGCCGCCGCGCACGTGCATGTCGTCGCCGGTCTTGACGATGCCCGCTTTCAGGCCGATGGCGTCGACGACGTCGTCGACCGGCATGTCGAGTACCTGCTCGGAGGTAACGCCGCTACGGACTTCGGTCGAGGTGACTTCCACCATCGCCTTGTCCGCGGTCACGACAATTTCTTGGATCTGCGCGACGACTTTCTCGTCGAGCTTGAAGGCCACGTTCGCGGCCGCGCCGGCATTGACAATGACGCCGGCTCGTTCGACCGCGCTGTACCCCATCATCATGGCCTTGACGGTGTACGTGCCGATGGGCACGCCCTTGATCTCGAATTTTCCGTCGGAGAGACTCATCGCACCCATGGTGGTGCCGACGATCATGACATTGGCGTACGCGAGAGGCTTGTTGTCCTTCGCAGAGACGACGGTTCCCGTAACCGTACCGGTCTGCGCCATCGCCACCGACGATGTCAATCCCAGGAGCGCGACGACGATCGCGACGATCATCGCTCCGCGGCTGTCACGTGGGAACATTCGCGAAACCCCTTTCGCTTCGCACGTGCCCCGGCTCTCCGGGGTCGTGTTTAACACGCCGTTAATCTTTTGTGGTGGGGACGATCCCACCGCGGCGGTCCCAGCCTCCGCGGCGGCTTCGAACAGGTGGGGTCACTCTATCACAGCCGTCCGCTGCAATACTAGCAATATCACTGACTTCGACGGCAATATAGACCACTTCGCCGGGGGTTGTCAATATAAGTCATCCGTCGGGCACTCCCGGGGCCGCAGCGGCGGCCGAACTCAAAGCTCGCGAACGAATTAGCACTCTTCTGCCGGCATCGGGGGCCGAACTGGGTGGGAACTCGGCCCGTGGGGAACTTGGGGGAGGGTGCTCCAGCAGTGGATGCACCACCAATATGTCCCGGGTCGGTCGTGTCGTCAACCCGCCCGGCGAAGATTCCCGGCGCCTCGCTACTTCTCGTACAGCCAGCACGCCGTCCGATGCCCGGGCTCGACCTCGCGCTGGGGAGGGGTCTGCTCCCGACAGATCGACATCGCGTGCGGGCAGCGGGTATGGAACGCGCACCCGCGCGGCACGTCGGCGGGGCTGGGTACGTCGCCGGGCAGCAGGATACGCTGGCGCTTCACACCGGGCTCCAAACTGGGAACCGCGCTCAAGAGCGCCTGGGTGTACGGATGTTTGGGATCGCGGTAGAGCTTGCTCGCGGGTGCCAGTTCCACGATGCGCCCCAGGTACATGACCGCCACGCGGTCGCTGATGTACTCCACCACGCCGAGATCGTGCGCGATGAAGAGGTAGGTCAGCCCGAGCGCGTCCTGAAGATCCTTCAAGAGATTGATGATCTGGGCCTGGATCGACACGTCGAGCGCGCTGACCGGCTCGTCGGCGATGATGAGCTCGGGTTCGACCGCGAGTGCGCGTGCGATGCCGATACGCTGGCGCTGGCCGCCCGAGAACTCGTGCGGGTAGCGATTCATGTACTCGGCCGGAATACCGACGCGATCCAACAGCGACGCGACGCGCTCGCGCACCGCCTCACCGGCCGCGAGCTTGTGGATCTTGATCGCCTCGGCGATCATGCTGCCCACCGTCAGGCGCGGGTTCAGCGAGCCGTAGGGGTCCTGGAAAACGATCTGCATCCGCCGGCGCAGCTTGCGCATGTCGGACGCGTTCTGCTCGAAGACCGGAATCCCGTCGAACGTCACCGTGCCCGACGTGATGTCGGTCAGGCGCAGTATCGCGCGCGCAAGCGTGGTCTTGCCGCAGCCGCTCTCGCCCACCAACCCCAGCGTCTCACCGCGATAGACTTCGAAACCAACCCCGTCGACCGCGCGGATCCACCCCACCACCCGCGACAGCACGCCGCGACGAATCGGGAAGTGCTTGCACAGGTTGTCGACCTTGAGTAGCACCTCGCCGCGTCGCGCGCTCGTGCGCTCGCCGGCCTGGATTTCCACCTGCGGGCTAGACATCTTGAATGTTCTTCCAGCATCGGATCGAATGACCCGGTTTCACGTCTCGCAACTGGACCTCTTCGTTGTCGCACCGATACTCCGCGTACTTGCACCGATCGGAGAAGCGGCAACCCTTGGGCAGGTCGAGCGGATCGGGGACCTTGCCCGGGATCACCTTGAGGCGCTCGCCCTTGTGCGCGATGCGCGGGATGGACTCGCGCAGCCCCCGCGTGTACGGGTGGCGCGGATCGTGGAATAGGTCGTTTACGCTCGCGACCTCCATGACCTTGCCGGCATACATGACGATGACGCGGCGGCAGGTCTCGGCGATCACTCCGAGGTCGTGCGTGATCATGAGGATCGCCATGCCGAAGGTCTGCTGCAGTCCCTGCAAGAGCTCGAGAATCTGGGCCTGGATGGTGACGTCGAGGGCCGTGGTCGGCTCGTCGGCGATCAACAAGCTGGGGTTGCACGAGAGCGCCATCGCGATCATCACGCGCTGTCGCATGCCGCCGGAGAGCTGGTGCGGGTACGACTTGGCCACCCGCTTGGGGTCGGGAATCTTGACCAGCGCCAGCATCTCGAGCGTGCGCTCGAGGGCTTCGCGCTTGCTGACCTTCTGGTGCAGCACCACCGCTTCTTCGACTTGGTAGCCGCACGTGAACACGGGGTTCAGGCTGGTCATCGGCTCTTGGAAGACCATCGAGATCTCGTTGCCGCGGATCTTGCGCATGTCCTTCTCGGGGAGCTTCAAGAGGTCGGTCCCCTTGAAGAGGATCTCGCCGCCCTCGATACGCCCGGGCGGGGTCTGGATCAGGCGCATCAGCGCCAGCGCCGAGACGGTCTTGCCACAGCCGCTCTCGCCCACCAGCCCCAGCGTCTCACCGGCGCGAATGGTAAAACTCACGCGATCGACGGCGCGCGCGCGGCCGTCGGGCGTGTCGAAGCTGACCGTGAGGTCGCGAATGTCCAGCAGCGTGTCGACGGCGTCGAGCGCGGTCGCACGCGGGTCGGTGCCTTGGGCTTCCATGGTCGTCTGATCGTATCGCCGATTCATCGTTTTCTACAATCCATTCGTTGGGCGGAGCCACCGGGCGAGCGTGCTATCCCTCCATCGACGAGCGCGCGTCGAGCGCGTCGCGGATTCCGTCGCCCGCCAGATTCAGCGCCGTGACCGCGGCCGTGATCGCGAGCGCCGGGAACGCGCTTACCCACCACGCGGTCGAGAGCGCATCGCGTCCCTCGAACACCATCCCGCCCCAGCTGGGCGTGGGCGGGGCGAGTCCCAATCCCAAGAACGAAAGCGACGACTCGATCAGGATCACGGTCCCCGCGTTGAGTGTCGCCGCCACCACCAGCGCGCCCAGCGCGTTGGGGAGCAGGTGCCTCGTCAAGAGCCGCGATCTACCGACACCGGTCGCGACGGCCGCTTCGACGAACTCGCGCGAGCGCATGCGCCGGACTTCGCCGCGCACGATGCGCGCCATGCCCATCCAACCCGTGGCCGCGATGAACACCGCGAGGGCTCCCGCGCCTGGGGGCACCAACGCCACCGCCGTCAACAGGAGCAACAGACGCGGAAACGACAGCAGCCCGTCGACCGTGCGCATCATCGCGTCGTCGATCCGGCGCGGCGCCATTCCCGACAGCGCGCCGAACAGGGTTCCGATCGCGACCGCGAGCGCCACCGACAGTGCGCACACGCCGAAGGACGCGCGCCCCCCGTAGACCACCCGGGACCACACGTCGCGGCCGAAGCGGTCGGTCCCCATCGGGTGCCCCGCGCTCGGCGCGTCATAGCGCGTGGCGGGCGCGACGTCGGCCGGATCCGGTCCGACGACGAGCGGTGCCAGCACCGAGGTCGCGGCCATCGAGAGGAGCACGCACAGCGCGATCGTCGCCACCGCGTCGGCGTCGAAGCGCCGTCGCAACCTCCCCGTCGCGCGCGCGGCCCAGGCCGCGCCACCGAGGAGCAGCACCCACCCCGCCAGCACGACCCCCTGCTCCGCAACCGGCAGGCGGACCGCCTCCCCGAAACGAACCACAACCACAGCGGTATACGCGCACAGGATCGCTGCAAGAACGGCGCCAACGCCCCGCCGGGACGCGGCGCTCGCGAACGGAACCCGGTTCCGCGGCGTCACGGAGCGCCTCCCTCGACGGTGGCACGCGGGTCCGCGCGCTGCGTGGCCACATCGGCTAGGAAATTTCCGCCGATCACCATGCAGGCGCCCACGAAATTGATCGCCAGCACCACCGGGTAGTCGCGGGCGTAGATGGACTCGACCATGAGCGAGCCCATCCCCGGCCAGGCGAACACGGTCTCCACGATCACCGCGCCACCCAAGAGCAGCGGCGCGCTCAGCCCCGCCAGTGTGATCAGCACGCCGAGCGCGTTTCGAAACGCGTGGCGCCAGACCACGCTGGACTCGGGCAGTCCCTTGGCGCGCGCCGTGCGCACGTAGTCTTCGGCGAGTACCTCGACCATGCTGCCGCGCGTGAAGCGCGCGAAGCCGGCCGCGCTGGCGATCCCGAGCACCACCGCGGGCAGCACGAGATGACGCACGTGGTCCCAGAACAGCACGGCGCCCGTCGCACCCAGGCCCGGAGTCGAAATGCCCGAGGTCGGGAGCCACGAGTGGTCGACCGCGAAGACTTCGATCAGCAGATACGCGAGGTAATAGGACGGGACAGCGTAGAGGAGCACCACCGAAAACGACAGCACGCGATCGACCGCGCGCCGTCGGTGGTGCGCGGCCAATGTCCCCACGAGGATGCCGAGCACGAGTTGGACGGCGAGCGCAACGGACGTCAGGACCAGGGTGCGCGGAATGGTTTCGGCGAGCAGGTCTCGCACCGGGCGATGGTGCGCGAGGCTCACCCCGAAGTCGCCGACGACGAACGCCTTCGCCCACTGAATGAAGCGAACGTGCAGCGGCCGGTCGAGCCCGAGTGAGTGGCGAATGCGCTCCACGTCGGCGGGGTCGACGCTGGGGTCGAGGTAGCGCGCGAGCGGGTCGCCGGGGGCGACGTGGAGCAGAACGAAGGTGAGCGTCAGCGTGATCGCGACCAGGAGAACGGCTTGCAGGGCGCGGCGAGCGAGGAACGAGCCCATGTCCTCCTACGAATCCAACGGCACCGTGATGACCGGGCAGCGGTTGGCGGTCGCTTCGTCGACGCGGCGCACCGGCGTGCGCGTCGGCGCGGACGTCAGCACGTCCGGGGTTTCGACGGCTTCCTTCGCGATTTGGAGCAACGCCTCCGCGAAGCGATCGAGCGTCTCCTTGCTCTCGGTCTCGGTCGGCTCCACCATGAGCGCTTCCGGCACCACCAGCGGGAAGTAGATGGTGGGCGCATAAAACCCGAAGTCGAGCAGCCGCTTGGCGACGTCGAGCGTCTTGACGCCGTGCTTCTTCAAAGGCTCACCCGTCGCGACGAACTCGTGCATGCAGCGCTCGCCGTACGGGACCGGGAAACGCGACGACACGCGCTTGGCGAGGTAGTTCGCGTTCAAGATCGCCGTCGAGCTGGCGCGGCGGATGCCGTCGGAGCCCAGGCGCGTGATGTACGTGTACGCGCGCAGGTAGATGCCGAAGTTGCCGAAGAACGAGTGCAACGCACCAATGCTCTTCGGGCGCTGGTACTCGAGACGGAACCCACCGTCTCTCTCGACCACGCGCGGGGTGGGAAGGAACGGCTCGAGGTGCGAGCGCACCGCCACCGGCCCCGAGCCCGGTCCTCCCCCGCCGTGCGGGGTCGAGAAGGTCTTGTGCAGGTTGAAGTGCATCATGTCGAAGCCGAAGTCGCCCGGCCGCGCGTGGCCCATGAGCGCGTTCATATTGGCGCCGTCCATGTAGCACAGCCCGCCCTTCTTGTGCACGATATCGACGATGTCGGCGATCCTGGTTTCGAAGAGGCCCAGCGTGTTGGGGACGGTGAGCATCAGCACGGCGACATCGTCGTCCATGGCCGCGCGCAGCACGTCCAGGTCGACGCGCCCGTCCTTGCCCGACGCGAAGGTCTTGGTCTCGAAGCCGACCACGCTCGCCGTGGCGGGGTTGGTGCCGTGCGCGGTGTCGGGGACCAGCACCTTGTGGCGCGACTCGCCCCGGTCGGCGAAGTACGCGCGCGCGAGCAGGAGCCCCAGCATCTCGCCCTGCGCGCCCGCGGCCGGTTGCGCGCTGACCGCGTCCATTCCCGAAACCGCGATCAGCGCCTGCTCGAGCGCGTGCATGACCGCGAGCGCGCCCTGCGCGTCGTCGTCGCCTTGCTCGGGGTGCAGCCCGGCGAAGCCGGGCATGGCCGCGACGTCTTCGTTCACCTTGGGGTTGTATTTCATCGTGCAACTGCCCAGCGGGAACAGGTCGCGGTCGATGTGATGGTTCTTGATCGACAGGTCGACGTAGTGGCGCATCACCTGCGGCTCGGAGACCTCGGGCAACCCGATGCGTCCTTCGCGCAGGTACTCGCGCGGGATGTCTCGCGGCGCTTCCGTCGCGCGCGACGAGATGTGGTAGCCGTGCCGGCCACGCCGGCTCTTTCCATAGATGGTCTGCGCGAAATCCTTGCGATCCATTCCCTATCCCACCTTCACGAGAGAGGCGCGCGCCAGCGCGCTACAAAGTAGCTCGAAATCCTCGTCGGAATGTCGGTCCGTGGCCGTTACCAATAGGAGATTGTGGGCAACCGGGCCATAGTAACGTGAGAGGGGAATGCCGGGCAGGACGCCGTGCTTACGCACGGCGTCGATTATCGCGTCCGCGTCGGTCGGGCACGCCACCACGAACTCGCGGAAGAAAGGCCCCCGGTAGCGGAGCGAGTAGCCGTCGAGCGCGCCGATCATGCCGGCCAGCTTGTGCG
>DASPGK010000301.1:0-12731 GCA_035620655.1 Candidatus Krumholzibacteriia bacterium | reverse complement strand
CGCGCTGGTAGTCGCGCGCCGCCGCGTGCAAGGCGCCGAAGCCGTCGGGGGCGAGCGCCGGGCGCAGGACGTCGCGGGGAACGCCGGGCAGCCATTGCGCCGCGCGCGCGACGCGTTCGTCGTCGCCCAAGCCGCGCGCGTACACGATGGTCGCCACCGAATCGAGCAGCGCCGAGAGGTCGCGCGTGAGCTCGCGCTCGACCTTGCGCTCGCGGCGATAGACGGGCGGAACCGCGAGCGATGCGCGCGCGCGCGCCACGCGCAGGTCGTCGCCGGAGAGCGGGACGCGCAGCGCGAAGGGGGCCGCAATGTCGCGGTCGGCCACGTGGCCTTCCCGGTACACCGGGTCGACGGCGCCGCGCACCGGCGGCAGGAGCGCCACCGTGGCGGCCACGAAGGCCAGAGCGAGCGGCAGGCGCCACGCGGAGCGGCGCGACCGCGGGGTGCGCGGGCCGCGCTCCGGCCGTTTCGCGAAGCTCAGGACGTTGCGAACGGCGCGGGGGATCATCGACTCGACTCTTCGGAATCGGCGGGTACGTTTTCCTTCGCATCCGCGACTTGGCGATCGCGCGCGTCGAAGGCGTTGATAATGCGCTGCACCAGACGATGACGAACGACGTCGTCCTGCGTGAGCTGCACGAACGCGATCCCTTCCACGTCGCTCAAGATGCGCTGTGCCGCCAGGAGCCCCGAGCGGGCCGGAGGATCGAGGTCGATCTGCGTCACATCACCATTAATAATGGCCTTGGCGTTGCGGCCCAGGCGGGTCAGGAACATCTTCATTTGCATCTCGGTCGTGTTCTGCGCTTCGTCGAGGATCACGTAGGCGTCGTTGAGCGTGCGCCCGCGCATGTACGCGAGCGGCGCAATCTCGATCGTGCCGTTCTCCATCAGCTTCGCGGTGCGGTCGTGTCCGAGCATCTCCGAAAGCGCATCGACCACCGGGCGGACGTAGGGGTCGAGCTTGGCCTGGAAATCACCGGGCAAGAAGCCGAGGCTCTCGCCCGCTTCGACCACCGGTCTCACGAGGAAGATGCGCTCGACGGCGTCCATGCGGAGTGCCGCGACCGCGGCCGCCACCGCGAGGAAGGTCTTGCCCGTGCCGGCGGGCCCGATGCCGAAGACGATGTCGAACGAGCGGATGGCATCCAGGTAGCGCTTCTGCCCGGGCGTGCGCGGTGCGATGTGCGCCCCGCGACGGGTCGACACGACCACGTCGTCCTCGAGTGCGGCGTACTCGCGCGAGGGCGCCACCACCGGTGCCGCCCCGGCACCGCCGTTGCTCTTGTCGAGGATGTAGTTGATGTCCTGTTCCGAAAGCGCGCGCCCGCGTCGGGCGATGTCGATGATCTCCCGGAAGAAGCCGGTCAGCCGCTCGATCTGTTCGTGGCTGCCGCTCAGGATGATGTCGTCGCCGCGAACCACCACGGCGCCGGGGTAACGGCGGTCGACGACGGCCAGGTGGCCGTCACGAGGGCCGAAGAGCTTGAGAGGGTCGACGCCCGAGAAGGACAGCACCCTCCGGTGGGTCTTCAAACGATTCGCACCTCCAATGCGAGACGCCGGCCGGCGAGTCTGCTCGCCTTAGCCGGTAAGCAATAATAGGCCACCGGGAGGACTCCCGCCAAGGGAGTTAGCGCGGGATCGTGAGGACGATGTTGGGCTCTAAATTGGTGGGATCGCTGACCTTATCCTTGTTCGCCTCGAACAGGCGGGTCCACTGGGCAGGGTCGCCGTAGACTTCCCAGTACCCGGCGATCATTTCGAGCGTTTCGAACGGCGCCACGCGGTGCTCGGTCGGGAGCTCGCGGGGGACGGAGAGGACCATGTTGGGATAGATCCACACCGGATCTTCGATCTTGTCCAGGTTGGCGCGGTAGATGCGCGGCCACTTGCTCGCCGCCGAGTAAATGTCGTCGCGATCCGCGATGATCGAGAGGCAGTCGCCCTCCTTGACCGTGTACTCGCGCGGAAGCCGCTCGAGCGCCGCGATCTGTCCGGTCAGGGTTCGAATATCGGATTCGAGTCGGAGGATCTCCTTCTCCACCGGAGTGATCTGGTTGCGCAGCCCTTCGATCTGACGGCGCGTCGCCACCAGGTCTTCCTGCGCCAGCGTGAACTCGGTCTGCACGCGATTGCGCTCCGTTTCGAGGGCCGCGCAGTACGCGGACTTATCGGAGTTCGACAGGAGTGCGAACTCCTCCTCGGAGTAGTATTCGCCGGCCGAAACGTCGACCTTGCGAACCTTGCTGCCGCCGCAGCCCGCCATGAATACGGTCGCGACGGCCACCCACACCCACGCGCGCCGCTCCACCTACGACCGCTCCTTCGCGCCGCCGGTCTTGGGCGCGGTCTTGGTGTCCGTGGTCTTGGTCTTGTCGAGACGGCCGCTGCCGCGACGAAGCGCTTCGAGGCGCGCACGCAGCTCGGCGGGCCGGTCCTTCTTGGAGTCGAGATCGGCCTGCTTGGTCGCGAGCTCCTTGGTCAGGTTGTCCTCGCGCTCGCGCGCCGTCACGAGGTTCTTGTTGACCACCGCGACGTCTTCGCGGAGTTCCTCGATCTCGACGGGCGACACGTTGCACGTGGGAGCGGTACCGCACCCGAGTGTGGTTGCGCACACCGCAAACGCGACCCCAACTAGCCACGCGCGAATAGGCTTTCGCACGCCCAAGACTCCTTTCATATGTGGGGGTTAGGAGAACGAGACAACGCCGGTACGCTACCAGCCAAGGCGGTGGCTGTCAAGGGGGAGAAGCGTCCCGCCCCTACTCGTGCCCCTTGGGCTTTTTGATCTCGATGTGCAGGTCCCGAAGCAGGACCGGGTCGACCGGCGAGGGCGCGTCGTCCATGAGCGAGGCCGCTTTCTGCGTCTTCGGAAACGCGATCACGTCCCGGATCGAGGGCGCGCCCACCAGGGTCATGATCAACCGGTCCACGCCCGGCGCGATGCCGCCGTGGGGGGGTGCTCCGAACTCGAACGCGTTCAGCAAGAAGCCGAAACGCCGGGCCGCGTCTTCCCGGCTGATGCCGGTGACCGCCATCACGCGTTCCTGGAGGGCGCGGTTGTGGATGCGAATGCTCCCCGACGCGAGCTCGGTGCCGTTGCACACGAGGTCGTAGAGGTGCGCGCGCACTCGCAACGGGTCGCTTTCCAGGTACTGGATGTCCTCTTCGAACGGCATCGAGAACAAGTGGTGGCACGGCGCGTACCCGCCGGTATCGGGGTCGCGCTCGAACAACGGGAATTCGTTGATCCAGAGCATCTCGTAGCCCGGCCTGCGGTCGAGCCCCAGGCGGTGTCCGACGTCGACGCGCAGGCGACCCAGGATGGCGGATATCTCGGGTGCCTTCCCCACCAGCGCCAGCAACAAGCTCCCTTCACGCATGCCGAGCCCCTCGATCACGCGCTTCTCGATCGACTCGCCCAAGAACTTCGCCGCGACGCCCGAGAGTCGCCCCGTCGCGCAGCGCAGGCTCAACAGGCCGCCCGCGCCCGCGGCTTTCGCCGCGGTTTCCAGTTCGTCGACGTCGCGCTTGGCGAGCTTCTCACCTTCGTCCACGACGAAGCCGCGCACGGCGCCTCCACTCTCCAGTGCCTGGCGCACCACTCGGAACTCGGTGCCCGCAAACGACTCCGAGAGCGTGCGCAGCTCCATGCCGAAGCGCAGGTCGGGCTTGTCGCTCCCGAAGCGGTCCATGGCCTGCGCGTACGACATCACGCGAAACGGCGTGGCGAGGGCGATGTTGCGCGTAGCGCGGAACACGTCCGCCATCATCGCCTCGACCAGCGCGAACACGTCCTTCTCCTCGACGAAGCTCATCTCGATGTCGATCTGCGTGTGCTCCGGCTGCCGGTCGGCGCGCAAGTCTTCGTCGCGCAGGCAGCGCGCGATCTGGAAGTAGCGGTCGAAGCCGGCCACCATGAGAATCTGCTTGTAGAGCTGCGGGCTCTGCGGGAGCGCGTAGAAGCTGCCCGGGTGCAGGCGGCTCGGTACCAGGTAGTCGCGCGCGCCTTCCGGGGTGGCGCGCACCAGCATGGGGGTTTCGATCTCGAGAAAACCGCGCGCGTTGAGAAAGTTCCGGATCGTCAAGAGCGCCTTGTGACGCAGCTCGATGTTCTCCTTGAGGGGACGGCGCCGCAGGTCGAGGTAGCGATACTTCAGGCGCAGCTCTTCGCTGGCCTTTACGTCGTCCGCGATGTTGAACGGAATCACATCCGACTTGTTGAGCACCACCACGCGCGTCACCGCAACTTCGATGGCACCCGCGGGCGCGTCGTCGCGCACCATGTCTTTCGGACGCGCGCGGATCTCTCCCTCCACCGCGATCACGTCCTCCATGCGGAGCGAGTGCGTATCCGCGCCCACCTCCGCGGTGGTGTCGACCACCAGCTGGACGCGCCCGTAGCGGTCGCGCAGCTCGACGAAGCGCACCCCACCTAGGTCGCGCAGCCGCGCGACCCACCCCATCAGGCGCACCGTCGCGCCCACCTTGCTCGCGTCGAGCTCGCCCAAGTGGTGCGAGCGCGAGAATGGCAACCAGTAGCCGCTACCGCTCACGATTCGATCTCCTGGATTAGGATTTGGCGCCGGCGCCCTTGCGCGCGTGCGCGCCCAACTGGGAAAACGCGACACGGCTCTCGACGCGCTGCGCGAGGTCGTGCCACGCGAGCGAGTCGGACGCGTCCGATTCGACGACCACCGCGACGCGCGCCTTCTTCTTGGCCGCGGCTTCCAACTGGGTCTTCTTCGAGCGCCCCGACACGTCGACCTCGGCGCTCCCGAACTCGCGCAAGACGCGCGCGACCGCGAGGCCGCGCGCTTCCGCGCCCGTGCCCACGCACGCGACATAATAAACGACGGCGGATCCCGCGTCGTCGAGCGCCGCGGCGGGCAGCGCTTCGACGATACGCTCGAGCCCCGCGCTCATTCCGATCGCCGGCGTGTCGGGCCCGCCGCACTCCGCGACCAGATTGTCGTAACGGCCGCCGCCGCACAACGCGCTCTGTGCGCCGTGCGCCCCGTGGTACACCTCGAATACGGTGCGCGTGTAGTAGTCGAGACCCCGCACCAGGTGGGCGTCCTCGGTAAACGGAACCGAGAGCGACGCCAGCAGCTCTTTCACGCGCGCGAAGTGCGACCGGTCCTCGTCCACCAAGTAATCGGAGAGCAGCGGCAGCCGCCGTTTGAGCGAGGTCCCGTACTCCTTGGAATCGAAGATGCGCAGCGGATTCAAGCGGTAGCGCGCGAGCGCGTCCGGTGCGAGCTCGCTTCCCGCGCCCTCGATCGCCTCGAGCAGGACGCCGCGATAGCGCGCGCGCGACGCCTCCGTACCCACCGAATTGACCCGCACGTCCACACCGGTAAAGCCGAGCTCCGTGAGCGCGTCGACCACCACTTGGATGATCTCGGCGTCGAGCGCGGGGTTGTCGCTGCCAATCGCTTCCGCGCCCACCTGGTGGAACTGCCGGTAGCGCCCCGCCTGCGGGCGGTCGTAGCGAAACATCGGCCCCATGTACCACAGGCGCTGGATGCCGCCCCATCGGTGCATCCCGTTCTCCAAGTACGCGCGAATCACCGACGCCGTGTTTTCGGGGCGCAGCGTGAGGCTGCGACCGCCGCGATCGTTGAACGTGTACATCTCCTTGGTCACGATGTCGGATTGCTCGCCCACCGCGCGTACGAACAAGTCGGTCGACTCGAAGATGGGCGTGCGGATGCCACGGTAGCCGTAGCGCTCCAGGGCGCGCTGAAACACGCCTTCGACCGCGAGCCAGCGCGCGACCTCGGTCGGGGTCACGTCGTGGGTGCCGCGCGGGCGCGAATACTTCATGGCGCCATCCCCGTCGCACGCGTGCGCCGCGCGCGCCAGACGCACACGGCGGCCGCGAGGGCCGCGCCCGTCGTGTCCGACGCCCAGTCGGCGATGTCGCGCCGGCGACCCGGCACCGTGCCCTGGAACACCTCGTCGGCAGCACCCACGCTCGCGGCCACCGCGACGATCAACAGAAACGTGGTCGCGGCATCGGGCCAGGTGAGCGGCGCCAGCGCGCGAAACAGCAGCGTTGCCAGCACGCCGTACTCGATCGCGTGCGCGAGGTTGTCTTTCAACTCGAACTCCGGGCCCATGGGGCGCAGGTACGGACGCGAGGAGACGAAGAACACGACCGCCGCGTAGGCGAACGCCGCGGCCAGCCACCGGCGGTCGACGCCGGCGGCCGACCACGAAAAAAACGACGGGCGGCTCAACGGTCTCCGAAGCGACGGAACACCGCGATCACCGCGTCGGCGTCGGCGGCCGCGCGCAGGTGCTCGCGAAACTCGGCATGATTCAACAGCCGCGATAGCCGCGCCAGCAAACGGATGTGCTCGCGCCGGCTCTCGCGCGGACCCAGGATGACGAAGAAGAGGTCGACGGGGGCGCCGTCGGGCCCGCCGAACTCGACCGGTTCCCGCGTGCGATAGAACGCGGCCGAGAGCCGGTCGACGCCGGCGGTGTACGCGTGGGGAATCGCGACCCCGTTGCCCACTCCGGTGCTCATGACGCGCTCGCGCGCCAGAATGTCATCGGTGGCGACACGCCGGTCGGCGACGAACCCCTTTTGGTCGAGGTCCGCGAGGACGGCGGTGAGCAGGTCCTCCTTGGACCCGCTCGGCGCGGGCGGGAAGTCCGTGACGACGGCTTCCGGGACGAGTAGCTCGGTCAATCGCATGGACGTTTGGACGATCGGACGGGTTCTGCGCGCCTTTGGGCGCGGCATCGGATGGACACGGTCGAGCATCCACATTAGGTGCGGCATCGGCCGCGTGTCAAGCCGCGCGACGACCGCGCGTTAGCGCGTTCGGAACACGCGCACCTCGAGTGTGTCCGCGCTCATCTCCATCAGGCGCACACCGAGCGGGAGGATCACGTCGGGGACCACCCGGTAGGAGGCGGGCTCGCGGCCCGCGACCGAGACCAACACCGAGACGTCGCCGGACGAAAGCGTGTCGAGGACCGACGCGGGGCCTTCGAGCGTCAGCGAAACCGCCTCCGGCTCGACCTCGGCGTCCATGTCGTCGGAGTCGAGGAGCACCGTCGGGGGCACATTGGCCAGGATTCGCTCCGCGCGCGGACTCACCCGCAGCGTCACGGTGACGCGATCGGGATCGCACCCGAACGCGCGCGGGTCGCACTCGAGCTCCAACTCGCGCGTGGTGGTCTCGCGCACGCGCGCCAACTCGAGCGTCTCCGTCGTCACGTGCTGGATGCGCTCGATGATGGACGCCGGCCCTCGCACCGTCACCCACGCCGGGTCGATCGCGAGGCCGCCGTCCTCGAGCATGACGTTGGCGGGAAGCGCCCCCGTGGTCGCGAGCGAGACTTGCAGCCGGCGCGACGCGAGCGGCTCGAGGACGACCTCCAACGCCGACGGCTGCGTGACCACGATGCTACTCGGATCGAGCTCGTCGGTCCCGCGCACGTGGTCGCCCGTGAGCACCACGCGCCGGCGTCCCGCTTCGATCCCGGTCAAGTCCGCGACCACCGCCACGCGCTGGAATCCCAATGCCAGCAACTGGCGACGCGTCGCGGTGATGCGCAGTTCAGCGCTGACGGGAACCGGCCCCGCCAGCGCCAACGAGTCGGAAACGCCTTCCAGGAGTAGTGGCACGGTTCGAACCCGCGAGACCACTTCTTGCCCGCTCGCGTTGAACCAAACCAAGAGCGCGACGACGACCGCCAGAACCTTGGCGCCGAAGTTATTGGCGATGGCGCGGGCGGGTTTCATCGGCCTTCGCGCGGGCGGGCCGCGGTCAGTTCGCGCTCGGCACGACGAGCTCTTGACCGACGTGCAACTCTTGCGACGGCGAGAGTCCGTTGAGCTCGCGAATGCGGGCCACGGTGGTTCCGTACCGGCGCGACAGCGTCCAGAGCGTGTCGCCCCGCTGCACGCGGTGAATGAGCGACGCGGTCGTGGACGCGACCTCGACGCGCTGGGGCGGGTGGGCGCGGAAGAACTCGATCACGCCGTCGGCGACGGCCCGCGCGACTTTCTCGCGGCCATCCGGGTCCTTGACCAGCTTGGCGTCGGCGTTGTTGGAGATGAAGCCGGCTTCGACCAGCACGCACGGCATCGAAATGGTCCGCAGCACGGAGAAGGACTTCTGCTTGACGGCGCGCGTGGGCAGGAGAGCGCGCTTGCGCACCGATTCCAGGATCGACTCGGCCAACAGCTCGCTGCGCGCCAGCACGGCCTGCTGGTTCACGTCGAGCAGCATGTGGACGAGGTCCGAGTTGCCGCTCTCCTCGAGTCCGAAGTCGTGCGCTGCCTCCCCGCTCGCCAGGGCCTGGTTGGCCGCGCGCTCCGCGCCGGCGGGTGCCACGAAGTAGATCTCGGCGCCGCGCGCCGAGCGGCTGGGCGCCGAGTTCAAGTGGATGCTGACGAAGACGTCCGCGCCCTTCTGCTCGGCGAGCTCGTTGCGGCGCGGGAGTGTCAGGTACTCGTCGCGGTCGCGCGTCAGCACCGCGCGCACGTTCCCGTTGCGATTGAGGATCTCGGCCACGCGGCGCGCGATGTCGAGGCAGAGCTTCTTCTCGACGAGTCCGTAGCGACCGATCGCTCCGGCGTCGTGTCCGCCGTGCCCCGCGTCGACCGCTACCACGAACGGACGGGGCTTGGACGGCGCGGTTTTGGTCATGGGCGGCGCCGTCGCGAGCGGAGGCGGCGCGCCTGCGTCGGCCATGGTATCGCCGGCGGTCCGGTCGACGGCGTCCGCGATCGGCTCGGAAACGGGCGCCGTGGTTTCGGGGGCCGGGGCCGTCGCGACCGCCGGGGCCGTCGGCGCGGGAACCAGGTCGACGACGACGCGGTTCGGCTTCCCGCCTTCGGCGGGGAGTGCGAAGACCTCCCAGGTCGCGGGGCGATCCAGGTCGAAGCAAATGCTCACCACACCGGCGTCGACGACCGGGCGCACGGCGCGCACGCCGTTTCGGCCCACCGCGATCTCAACCACGTCCAGGCTAAGGGCGGCCCCCCGGAACGACACCGAGACCCCGACCGAGTCCGCGAGTCGGGTGACCGAGTACTCGGCCGGTCGCGAGAGATCGATCACCACCCGGGTCCGCTCCTCGGAGACCGAGTGACGGATGGCGTCGACCCGGAGGATCCGCTCGGCGACGGCGGGACCCGGCCAGGCGAGGCTCCCGGCGATCGCACCGGAAACCATGAGCAAATTCCAGCAATTACGATAAGCCATTATCTTATAACGAGATAAATAACAATCGACCCCGAAAGATTAGCCTTCGGAGACAGCCCTGACAAGGGAAAACGCGGGGGCTAGTCGGCCAGGACGAAACGAAGCGGGTCGACCCGCTCGCCGTTGTGCTCGATCTCGTAGTGGAGGTGGGAGAACGTCGACCGGCCGGTTGACCCCACCCGCCCGACCACGTCGCCGCGGGTGACCCGCTGGCCCTTCTGGACCAACCGACGCTGGAGGTGGGCAAAGCGGGTGACGAAACCGGATCCGTGCGAGATCTCGACCACGTTGCCGTAAGTTCGTTCGACGCCGGAGTAGGTCACCACACCATCGGCGGTCGCGTACACCGGGGTGCCCATGCGGGCGGAGAAATCCACCCCGCGGTGCATCGCGCGCCGCCCCGAGATCGGGTCCATGCGCCACCCGAAGCGGCTCGACACGAAACCCACGTTCACCGGGCGTAGTGACGGCGTCTTACGAATCTGCTCGTTGGCCGACTCGAGGTGGGAGAGAATCTCCTCGTAGTCGCGCGTCTGGAGCCGCGCCTGCCGGAGGAGCTTGTCGATGTCGCCACGGGCCGTGAACAGGCGGTCGCGGGTCCTGGCATCGATGCTCGACAAGGACTGCGCGAAGCTCATCTGCGGCCCGCCGACCCCGACTTCGGCCACGTCCCGATCGAGGTCCTCGAGGTTCGCGATGATGCGAGCCTTGTTCTGGAAGTCGAAGTTCTGCGCGACCTGGCGCTTGAGCGTCTCCAGCTCGCCGGTCAACAGGTCGATCTCGGAGCGCAGCTCCCTGTTCTGGTTGGCCAGCGTCTCGACGAGATACGCGTCCTTCATGCGGCTCGAGTGACCGAGCACCGCCCAGCCCGAAGCGCCCAGCGACACCAGCACGGTGCCAGCCAGGGCCCACACGACGTTGCGCCGGACCTGGAACGCCCGCGGTTCGTGGCTGCCGTCGGGAAGATAGAGAAACGTTAGTATCTTATCGCGAATCAACGGTTTTCCCTTTCGGACGCACGAGGCTAGTGGACCCGCCGCGGGGTGTCAAGAGAATCCACCCAACGGCCCGCAAGGTTCGTACCAGCCCGCGACCGCGTGGGGCCGGCCCGGCGACCAAAAAAAGCGGGGCCATCTCTGGCCCCGCTGGGGTGCTAATGCCTTCCGGCGCCCGGGCCTAGCTCTCCATGTAGCCCTGTAGGAACTTGGCTCGGGTCGAATGCCGCAGCCGCTGGATCGCCTTCTCCTTGATCTGGCGGATGCGCTCGCGCGTGAGCTTCAAGCGCTTGCCGATGTCCTCGAGGGTCATCGGCTCCTCGCCGCCCAGGCCGAAGTACATCGACAGGATGCTCCGCTCGCGCTCGGAGAGCGTACCCAGCGCGCGCTCGAGGTCGTCCGAAAGGGCCGCCGCATAGGTGTCCTCGTCGGGTGACGCCTGCGTCTCGTCGGTCAAATAATCGACCAGCGCGGTGTCGTCCTTCTCGCTCGAATACGGATCGTCGAGCGAGACGTGCGAGTTGGCGATCACCATGGTGTCCGCGACTTCCTGGACCGGGATCTTCAAGCGGGCCGCGATTTCGTCGGCGCTCGGGGTCCGACCCAGCTCCTGGTCGAGCTGGCGCGACACCTTGCCGATACGATAAAGCGTCCCCGCCCGGTTCAGCGGCAGCCGCACGATTCGCGAGTGCTCCGCGAGCGACTGCAGCATCGCCTGGCGAATCCACCACACCGCGTACGAGATGAACTTGAATCCGCGTTCCTCGTCGAAACGGTGCGCGGCCTTGATCAGTCCGAGGTTTCCTTCGTTGATCAGATCTTCCAGCGACAGGCCCTGGTTCGCGTACTGCTTGGCGATCGAGACGACGAAGCGCAGGTTGGCTCGGACCAACTGGTCCAGCGCCTGCTTGTCGCCGCCCTTGATGCGCTTCGCGAGGTCGCGCTCCTGTTCGCGCGTGAGCAGGGGTGTGCGATTGATCTCGTGGAGATAGAGATCGAGACTGCGAATGCCCGCCCCCGCTTCCTTCTTCTTGAGCTCGGCGTCCATTGCGCGGTCTTCTCTATCGTCCATCTTGCGCTCCATCATAATTGCTTCCCTCCTGGCTCGACGCCCCGGGCGCAGTTCCGTCCAGGGCTCACTTTCCTTCCGGTATCACCGTCACGAAAGTCGTGCTTCTTCCTCTCTTCACCAGGAAAGCGATGGGATCTTTCCTCTCTCTCAGCTTCTTCGAAATGGTGACGTAATCGTCGATGCTGCGCACCTCGTGCGAGAACACTTCGGTGATCACGTCCCCTTCGCGAATCTCGGCTTCCTCCGCGGGGCTGCCCTCGTCCACACCCATTACCACGACCCCTTCTTCTCCACGGTCCAGCCGGTACTGCCGGCGAACCTGCGCGCTTTGCGCGTCCGCGACGTGGATGCCCAGCCAGGCATCGCTGTCGGGGGTCGGGACCGACGCGACCACATCTTCGTCGGGCCGCTCGCCCAGGGTCACGCTGACCTTCTCTTCCTTACCCTCCCGAACGACCACGACCGGGACCGTCTTGCCCACCGGGGTGGCCGCGACCTTGAGTCGGAACTTGCCTTCGTCCCTTACATCCTCTCCGTCGAAGCGAATAATGACGTCGCCGGTCTGGAGCCCGGCCTTGGCCGCGGGCGTGTCCTGTTGTACGCCCTGTACCACGATGCCCTGGTCGATATTCAGTCCCATACCCTGCGCGAGATCCTTGTCGAGCTCCTGGAGCTGGATGCCCAGGTAGCCGTAACGCACCCGGCCGCGCGCGATGAGTTCGGCCATGATCGACTTGGCCATGTTGATCGGTATCGCGAATCCGATTCCCTGGCCGGACGGATTGATGGCCGTGTTGATGCCGATCGCTTCGCCCTTCAGATTGACCAACGGGCCGCCGCTGTTGCCGAAGTTGATCGACGCGTCGGTCTGAAGGTAGTTCTGATATGTCGCATCGCCGCCCACGATGTTGAGATCATTTCGTCCCTTGGCGCTAACGATGCCCACGGTCACGGTTCCCTGCAGTTGACCGAAGGGAGTACCGATGGCCATCACCCAGTCGCCCACGCGCATCGCGTCGGAGTTGCCAAGCGGCACTTTGGGCATATTCGCGGGCGCATCCGTCAGTTGAATGATGGCGATGTCCGTGTGCCGATCGGCACCGACGATGCGCGCCTCGTGCTCCTCTTCTTCCTCCCCCTTTTCCAAAACGACTGTGATCTTCTCGGCGTCGCGCACGACGTGGTAGTTGGTCAGGATGTGACCCTCGTCGTCGAATACGAACCCGGATCCGCCGCCCGGAACGCGCCGGTTGCGCTGGCCGCGCGGCTGCTGCTGCTGATCGGGAAAGAACTCGCGAAAGAACTCGAACGGCTCGCCCTCGCCGCGCTCGGAAGCGCTCATCGCGCGCTCGGTCTTGATGAACACGACTGCCGGACGAACCCTCTCCGCCACGTCCGCGAAGATCGACGACCCGTCTGCGCGGACCG
>DASPGK010000300.1:0-3070 GCA_035620655.1 Candidatus Krumholzibacteriia bacterium | reverse complement strand
CGCGCTGGTCAAGAGGGCCGCGCACGCGAACGCGGCGCCCGGAAAACGAATGGGGGCGTTCGGCCCCGAGAAACGCCCGAAAAGCTGCGTCATCAAGGGAGGGCTCACGACCAGCGCGATGCTGAACAAGGTCGCCACCGCACCCTGCAGCTCGCCCTGCGCGTTGGGCGGCACCTCGCGCGACATGATCGCGTTCAGTGACGGATACACCAGGCCCGCGAAGAGCCACGCGCCCAACAGCGCGAACGCCATCCAGCTGCGCGTCGCGAATGCGAACCCCAGGTGCGCGCAGATCGCGCACGCGAGACCGAGGAGCGCCGTGCGGCGCTCGCCGATGCTCGGCACCACGATGCGCGAGAGAATGCCCTGGCTCACCGCCATGATGGCGCCGATGCACGCGAGCGACGCGCCCACCAAGGTCTCGGTCCAGCCGAACCGGTACATGGTGTAGAACGACCACGTGCTCGGAAATACTTGATGCGCGACCTGCCACAAGAACACCGAGCCGGCCAGCCACGCCACCACCGGGTACTTGCGAATCTGGATCAGCGCGCCCACCGGGTTGGCGCGCTTGAGTGCAAACGGGCGCCGCCGTTCCTTCGGCAGCGACTCCGGCAGGACGAAGTAGCCGAAGGCGGTGTTGGCCAGCGCGAGACCCGCCGCGACGAAGAACGGCGTGCGCGTCCCGAATCCGCCCAGGAGCCCGCCGATGGCGGGGCCGATGATGAAGCCGATACCGAACGCGGTGCCCACCAGCCCGAAGTTCTGGGCGCGCTTCTCCGGCGGACTGACGTCGGCGAGATACGCATAAGCCGGTATGAACGACGCGCCCGCAATTCCCGCCAGCGCGCGCCCGAGAAACAGCCACGGCAGACTCGGCGCGAGCCCCATGACGATGTAGTCGATGCCGAGCGCGGCGAGCGAGAACAAGATGACGGGCCGCCGCCCGACCGAGTCGCTGATGTTGCCGAGTACCGAGGCGGCGAGAAACTGCATGACCGCGTACGCGAACCCGAGCCAGCCCCCGTAGATCGCCGCGCGGCTAATACCCTCTCCCGTGAGCTCCATGATGAGCTCGGGGATGACCGGGATGATGATGCCGAAACCGATCACGTCGATCAGCACCGCGATGAAGATGAAAACGACGGAGGACTTGGAGGACTGGGCGGACGGCATGGCGGGGAGTATAGAGTATCGACGGGCGCCGCGTCACGCGGTCTAACGCGCGCGCGTCAACGTGGGTGAACGGCGCGGCAGCGGTTCGACGTCAGTCGGGCATGCGGAGCGTTGCGCTCTCGGCGGCCACCTTGTTCCAGTCGTCGAGTGAGTACCCGTCGACGATGACGAACTGTGCGGCACCCGCGCCGTCGCGGAATTCCTTGATGCGCCGGTATTCGCCCGACTCGTAAAACGCCTTCGCCTGCTGGAACGACGGGAATTCGATCACCACCACGCGGCGCGTCTCCTGCGGTCCTTCCACCGTGATCGTCTCGCCGCCGCGCACGATGAAGCGGCCGCCGAAGTTCACGATGACGCGCGGCGTGTGTCGCATGTACTCGCGGTAGCGATCCCAATCCTGGACGTCGACACGGGCGATGAGATAGGCGGACATGGCGGGCTCCTTGGGGTCAATACGTGACGGGGTTGCTGATCGAGTTGCCGCCCCACGTCACCCAAAGTTCGTACTCGGGTGCGAAGCCGAGCGTCGGGTCCAACGCGTAGGATCTCGATCCGACGCACCCGAAGCAACCCTGCGCGGGGTCGCGGTCCGCGACGTGGAAATCGACGCTCCACGACCAGTCGGACTTCAACGGCAGCGAGAACGAACCCTGCGTCGTCGATTCTTGGCCCTCGGCCAAGACGACGAATTCGATCGCAAGTTCGCCGGACCGGCTGGTTTCGAATGGGCCGATGCGCTGGTATTGGGAATCCAGGATCACCGGCGCCATCTTGAAGTCCGGCCCCCATCGCACACGAATCTGCGGCGCCGGAGCGTCGACGAATGCGCCGGTCGCGAAGCTGATTTGGGCATCGTCGCACGACGACAGCAACGTCACCGCGACAGCGATGGTACCTAACGATGCGAGGCGCAATCGTGGCATGGTCGTAGAGGGCGGGGTTACGTTGGAATTTTAGCTCATGCGCCCCCACGCCGCGAGGCCAAAATGGCTTCGCCGGCTAACGGCGCGCCCGTCAATGGCCGATACGGTCTGCGATTCTCCGCCGCGCGCTCATGTTGGCGCCCAGCCAGTCCGGGAGCTTCTTCCACTTCTTCGTATTGAGAAAGAGTGCGATCCCACCGCCCGCGGCCGAGACCTTTTCGACATTGGAGAGCGCCACGCGCTCGGTCTTGAACAGCCCCTTGATGACGACCGCGTCCGGCTCGACAAAGACGCGTGCGACGATCGATTCGACCACCGCGAGGGCGGCGAAGACGACCATCCCGGCGGAAAGTGCGACGTACATGGGTTTGAGATCGATCACAAGCGCAATGGCGAGCATGGCGACGAAGATCAGGAACGACACCGCGACCGCGATGCGAACCCATCTGGGGGGGTGGTAGGTGTAGGTTTCAGCCGACACGCTCGGAGTGTAGCAGAATCCTGCGGTCAGCCCAGGGGGCCCAGGATCAATACCAGGGGAAGTACGAGGATCAGTGTGGAGAGGAGCCACCACGTCGCGGACCTGCGTCTCAATGATTCCCGCATGCCGAGGCCGATGGTGACGAACGCGGCGCCGCTCGAGATCAGCACGACTCCGAAGGCCAGCAAGCCGCGGTTCACGCACCCGAACACCATCACCGGCGTGAAATAGAGGGCGACGATCGCGGCCGGCGCGAGGGCGGGGATGGCGACGTGGCGGAGGAACACCTGCATGCGGAGGGAGGGAGCAAATCGCGCGCCAGGCTACCCCATCGTGATCACGATCTTCCCCTTCGCGTGCCCTTCTTCGAGATAGCGGACCGCGTCGGCCGTCTCGCTCAACGGATAGCGCCTGTCGATGACGGACGCGATCGTTCCAGATGCTAGAAGATCCCCCATGGTAGTCAAATCCGCTTGGTTCACCCTCG
>DASPGK010000299.1:0-8592 GCA_035620655.1 Candidatus Krumholzibacteriia bacterium | reverse complement strand
TTCGTGCGCAAGGTGGAAGCGAAGGGCATGAGCGCGAAAGTGGTCGGTGCGGGTGCTTCGGTCGAGGTGTAGACTCGCGGTCGCCGCCGTCACCGTTGTCGTGACGCGGCAGCGGGCTCATTCCCGCAACCGCGGCCGCGAACGAGCCAACGGTCCCATCAATCGTTCCGCTTCCAGGCGATTATGATACGCGCATAGCAGCCTCAAGTTGTCCAAGGTGCTTGCACCGCCGCGCGCGACCGGTTTGATGTGATCGATTTGCAGCGCGCTCCGCGACCCGCAGCGCTTGCCGTTCGGGCCCACGAACGGACATCGGCTGCCATCGCGCGCGAATACCGTGTCGCGCATGGCCGTCGCGACGTATCGCGTCCCGCTGCCACGGTGTCCAACGCGGCCAGCTCGCGCCGCTTCTCGTTTCACGCGCTGCGGCAGCGTTGCTCCGGCGGCTTCCTGGTGCCGTTGACGACGTTCCTGGCGCGCACCGGGGTCGTGTCTCTCAATAAGAGCGTCCAGCGCCAGCTCGAATAGGTGTTCCAGAGACGGATTCGGCGGCAGTCGATGCCAGGCGAGCGATTTGACTTTCTCGAGCTTCACCTGGAACGTCTCGCTCGCTGCGAACTGGAACTGGATGCGCTTCTCGGTGACGAACGTCTCCGCGGATCGCACGCAATCCGGTGGGTGAGAAGCACCGTCGCAGCGACGGTAAGCATTCTTTTCACAATCGTCCGCCGGCGCCTCGACGGTAGCGTTCACGGAAGTTTTGCTATCGGTCGAGGCGTCACGCCCCAGCGCACCCGACTCGATCGCAAGGCCGGGCGCTCCTGGGACCGCAACCGATGCGCTCGCACCCAGGGCCCCCGACACAGTCGCCGCCGGAACCCGCACCACCACCGGCTTGATTACATCTCGAATCGCTGCGCGCGGCTGGTATTCCGCCACGATCGCGTCGACTTCTCGTTGTGTCCGTTCGCGGATCCGCTCCAGCAATGCGTCCTTGTTTCCCGCGGTCAGCACGCGCGAGACGCGAGCGATCGTGCTGAGGTTGACCTGGTTCGACTCCAAGAGCCCGTACACCTCGGGAATGCGAGCGATGCACCGCGCCGTGCGGATCCTGCGGACCGCGGCCGGTTCGGAGTACCCCAGTCCCGACGTGCAGTAGTCGAACATGGACGAGTAGCCCTGCTTCAGGTGCAGCTTTCGTCGTTCGACTTCGTTCAAGTGGAGGAGAAGCAGTAGCGTCAGCGTACGCTCGCGCACCGTTAGATCGCGGACGCGGAACAGAAGATCGGAATCGGAAAGGGAGCGAAGTGAGAGCAACATGCGCAAACCTCCATTGCGTTGCAACGAGCGCGGGAGGAGCGCTGTCTATGAGAGCAGTATAGTGATGTTCGCTAACCAGGCAACAGAGAATTGCAGCGCGCTGCGAGAAAAGCTCTCTCGTAGGCGCCGTCGTACACCGCGCACGACATGAGTGCGTCCCGCGCAACCGCGCGAACGTGTGACAAGCCTACTCGGACACCGGCGTATCCGCCAGCGGTCCCCGCGCACCCCAGATCAAGAGCCAGAACATGATGGGCACTTCGCCGAAGTACAGCGGCATCGCGACCTTCTCGATCAGCGGCACAAGCTGCGGGAGCGACAGGGTGGCGAACGCGTTGGCGAGGTAGGTAGCACCCGCGACCATCATGAGATAGCCGAGTATTCGAGGGATGAAGCCCGATCGAATCACCAGCATCCCGAACGGAAACAGCCATACGCCCCAGAAGATCGATGCGATGTCCAGGCCCAGGGAATGCAGACGTATGAAAAGAAACGCCAGCGCGTCCAGTTGGGGTTGGTCGAACACGGACAGGTAGGCGGCGCCGCTAAGAACCTGCAACGCGGCGACGTTGTTCAGCACGTTGAGCATGGTGATCGGCACCGAGACCAGCGAGCCGAAGATCAGCAGCTGTCGCGCGAGCGTCTTGTTGACGCCTTTGAACAAGCGGTACAAGGCGAGAGCGACGAAGATTCCGACGACCTGGGGTATCAATTCGGCCGCGATACCGAGGCGGAAGAGAGACTCGGACGCGCGGATGCGATCGGCCGTCGCGGTCGCGTCTCCCGACACGATGAGCTTGCCGGGGACATACAAGAGCCCGATGGGGGCGGTGACCCCGAGCACCATATACAGGAGCCCGGCGAAGCGTGCTTGCTGTTTGATCGTCCTCGCCACAGCTAGTCCTCCAGCGTGAATCCGACCGTGATCGTCACCTGCCAGTGCGACAGCTTCTGATTCTCGATGTGCCCGCGCGTCTCCGTGACCTCGAGCCAGCGCAGGTTCCGCACGGTCTCGGCCGCCTTCGCGATCGCGTTGTTCACGGCGTCCTCGATGCTCGTCTTGGAGGTGCCCGTTAGAACGATCTGCTTGTAAACGTGATTCGCCATCTCATTCTCCCTTCGCAATAGACTCCGTCGTAACGCTGCGCGGCCTCACAATCGCCGAGCCGACGGCACGGTTGATCACCAATTGCGCTAGCATTCCCATCGCCAGCGAGATCGCGAACGGCACCGTGTAGTACGCGAGCTCGGTGAGGCCGAAGTGGTGCCACACCGCGCCCATCCCGAAGTCGACGTTGGGATACGGGTTCTTGGCCTTGCCGTGCTTCTTCAAGACCGCGGGGACGACTTCCGCCATGCGCGACACGGTGTCGAACACGGCGTCGTTCTCGAAGTGCTGGCGCCCGAAATCGAGCATGGCGGTGAAACGCGGGTCGGGACCACGCAGGACCGCGTGCCCGTGCCCCGGCACGACACGCCCGGCGTTCAGGGTCTCCCAGGCGTATTCCTCGATCTGCGCCGTCGATGGCACGCCGCCGTAGCGATCAATCGCACCCAACACCCACTGCGTGCTCTCTTGCGCCGAGCGCCCGTGCAGCGGCCCCGCCAGCCCGTTGAAGCCGGCGCTCACCGCGAGATACGGATTCGACAGCACGGAGCCGACCACGTGGCAGGCGAACGCGCACACGTTGCCGCCTTCGTGGTCGGATTGGAGAATCGCGGCCCGGCGGACCGCCGGTGCAAATAGAGAGTCGCGCACGCCCAGCATGTGCCCGTAGTTCTCGGCCCAGTCGTAGGCCGGATCGTGGGCCAGGCGCGCGCCCTTGCCGTATCGAATGTGATAGATGCCGCCGGCCAGAGTGGGTAATGAGCCCAGCAGTCGCAATGCGTCGTCCAGAGACGGGCGCCAATACTCATCGCGTGCAATACCCGCGTCGAAGCGCTTCGCGAACACGGATTCGTGTTCCATCGCGAGGAGCGCGGCCGAGAGCATCGACATGGGGTGCGAATCGCGCGGCATCGCTTCGACCGCGTGCCACACGATCTCGGGCACGCGGGGCTGGGCCGCGATTTCGGCACGAACGGCGCGCGATTCGTCCTGCGCCGGGAGTCGGCCGATCAGCAGTAGAAAGAACACGTCTTCGGGGCTCCGATCCAACAAGTGCAGAATCGGAATGTCGCGAATAATCAGACCCCTGTCGGGGTCTACCCAGGAGGTGTCGCACACCAGCGCGCGCACGTCGCGCATGCCGCCGAAGGCCTGCGCGGCCGTGACCTGGGAGATCACGCGGTCGCCGTGCTGTTTCAAGACCTCCGCGCGCCGGGCGCGGAGGTCCGGCAGCTGCGCGGCGAAGACGTCGTGGAGGACACCCATGCGCGCGATGCTAGCACGCTGCCGCGGGGCCGGACGACCCCGAAAATCGTCGCAGGCGGACCCGGTTTCGTAGTATGAAGATGTTCCAAGGAGGCAATCGAATGCCCATCGCTAGAACGATCCTGGCCGAGTTCAACCACGAGATGGCCAACACGCGGAAGGTGTTGGAGCGCGTCCCCGAGGAGCACGCGGCGTGGCGTCCGCACCCGAAGTCCTACTCGCTCGGCGATTTGGCGATGCACCTCGCCGGCATGCCGAGGTGGGCGGTTATCACGTGCAAGCAAGACGAGCTCGACTTCGATCCGCCCGGGGGCAAGAAGGATCCCAAGCCCGTCTTCCAGACGCGCAAGACCATGCTCGAAATGTTCGACGACAACGTGTTCGCCGCCGTGTCCGCCATCGCGGATGCCACCGACGACGACATGAAGGCGCCGTGGAGACTCTTGAATCGCGGCGTCGAAGTGTTCAAGCTACCGCGGGTCGCGGTGCTGCGATCCTTCGTGATGAATCACATGATCCACCACCGCGGCCAGATGACGGTTTACCTGCGCTTGAAGAACGTCCCGCTGCCGGCCATCTACGGCAACACGGCGGACGAGAAGTAGGAGAGAGGGTACCGCGGGGCCGAACGACGTCGAAGGAGGAAAAGCACGTCGTCCGACCCCGCACCCTGAAGGCGCCGACTAGAACTGCTGTTCCTCGGTCGAGCCCGCCATGCCGAGCGTCGACGTCATGCCACCCGTCGCGATCTCGTTGATCGCGTCGAAGTATCCCGTGCCCGCGAACTCCTGGTGGCGCACCGCTTCGTAACCGGACTTCTCGGCCGCGAATTCCGCCTGCTGCAACTCCGAGTACGCCGCCATCCCGCGCGTCAGGTAACCCTGCGCGAGCTGGAACATGGCGTGGTTGAGCGAGTGGAATCCCGAGAGCGTCACGAACTGGTACTTGTAGCCCATCTCCCCGAGCAAGGCCTGGAAGTTCGCGATCGTCTTCTCGTCGAGGTTGGCCTTCCAGTTGAACGACGGCGAGCAGTTGTACGCCAGCAGCTTCCCGGGGAAGCGCTCGTGGATGGCGTCGGCGAAGGCCTGCGCCTCGTCCAGGTCCGGGTGCGAGGTTTCGAACCACAAGAGGTCCGCGTAGGGCGCGTACGCGAGACCGCGCGAGATGGCCTGCTCCAAACCGGCTTTGACGCGGTAGAAGCCCTCGTGCGTCCGTTCGCCGAGCAGGAACTCGTGGTCGTAGGGGTCGACGTCGCTGGTGAGCAGCCCCGCGCTGCCCGCGTCGGTGCGCGCGACCAGGATGGCGTCGACGCCCAGCACGTCGGCGGCCAGACGCGCGCTCACCAGCTTGGTGATGAACTCCTGCGTGGGCACGATGACCTTGCCGCCCAAATGCCCGCACTTCTTGACCGACGCGAGCTGGTCCTCGAAGTGGACGCCCGCGGCTCCCGCGCGGATCATGTGCTGCATGATCTCGTAGGCGTGCAACACGCCGCCGAAGCCGGCCTCGGCGTCCGCGACGATAGGCGCCAGCCAGTGGGTGCCGTGGCCGTTCTGCTTGTTCTCTTTGTAGTGATGGATCTGATCCGCGCGCAGCAACGCGTTGTTGATGCGCGATACCAGCTCGGGGACGCTGTCGCACGGATACAGCGACAGGTCCGGGTACACCGCGGAAGCGGTGTTGGCGTCGGCCGCGGTTTGCCACCCGCTGACGTAGATGGCCTTCAACCCCGCGCGCACGTGCTGAATGGCCTGGTTGCCGGTGACTGCGCTCAGCGAATGCACGTAGTCCTCGGAATGCAGGAGCTCCCACAGGCGCTCCGCGCCCAGCTTCGCGATCGTGTGCTCGATGTGAAACGAGCCGCGCAGACGGTACACGTCTTCCGCGCTGTACGGGCGCTCGATGCCGCGCCAGCGCGGCGAGGTCCGCCACGCGGTAGTCGTCTTGTCGATGAACGTGCGCCTGGTCATTGGGTGTCCTCCTTGGTGGGCGCGGTGCACGTTGGTACGGGATTTAGGATCTCATGTCAGTCGAGGAAGTCGTAAGCGAACGACGGCATGAACTCGACGAAGTCTTCGTGCGTCATCATCTCGGCGAACAGCTTGGACGCGGTCTCGTAGCGTCCCGCGGCGAAGGCGCTCTCGCCCACGGCCGCCCGGATCGAGTCCATCTCCTGCTTCAGGACGCCCTGCACCAGCTCGCGGGTGACGCCGCGGCCGTCGGCGAGACGCGCGCCGTGGCGAATCCACTGCCATACCTGGGCGCGCGAGATCTCCGCGGTGGCGGCGTCCTCCATGAGGTTGTAGAGCGGCACGCAGCCCGAGCCGCGCAGCCACGACTCCAGGTACAACACGCCCACGTTGATGTTGGTGCGGAGCCCCTTCTCGGTGATCTCTCCCTCGGGGACCGCGAGCAAGTCCTGGGCGGTCACGGCGACGTCTTCGCGCGCGATGCGAATCTGGTTCGGCGTTTTCATGTGCGCATCGAAGACGTCGCGCGCGACCGCCACCAAGGCCGGGTGCGCGACCCAGGTGCCGTCGTGACCCGCGCGCACTTCGCGCAGCTTGTCGGCGCGGACGCGCTCGATCGCGGAGTCGTTGGCGATGGGGTCGTTCTTGATGGGAATCTGCGCCGCCATGCCGCCCATCGCGTGGATGCCCCGGGCGTGGCAGGTGCGCACGAGGAGATCGACGTACGACTTCAAGAAATGGCGGTCCATGGTCACGAGCGCGCGGTCGGGGAGGACGAACGCACGGTGACCACGGAACCGCTTGATGAACGAAAAAATGTAGTCCCAGCGGCCGCAATTGAGACCGGCCGAGTGGTCGCGCAATTCGTAGAGGATCTCGTCCATCTCGAAGGAGGCGAGAATTGTCTCGATCAGCACGGTGGCGCGAATGGTTCCGCGCGGGATCCCGAGCGTGTCTTGCGCGCGCAGGAACACGTCGTTCCACAGACGCGCTTCGAGATGGCTCTCCATCTTGGGGAGGTAGAAGTAGGGTCCGGTGCCGCGCTCCACGAGCTCGTGCGCGTTGTGGAAGAAGTAGATACCGAAGTCGAACAGGCCCGCGGGAATGGGGACGCCGTCGACGCGGAAGTGGCGCTCGTCGAGGTGCCAGCCGCGCGGGCGCACTATCAAAGTCGCGGTCTTCTCGTTCAGCCGGTAAAGCTTGCCTTCGGGGCTCGTGAACTCGATGTCGCGGCGCACCGCGTCGCGCAGGTTGACTTGTCCCTGCACGCAGTTGTCCCAGGTGGGCGAGTTCGAGTCCTCGAAGTCGGCCATGTAGGTCGACGCACCCGAGTTGAGCGCGTTGATCACCATCTTGCGATCGACCGGCCCCGTGATTTCCACGCGCCGGTCCATCAAGTCGTTCGGAATGGGGGCGACCTTCCACGATCCCTCGCGAATCGAGCGCGTCTCCGGCAGGAAGTCGGGGAAGTGGCCGCGGTCGATCTCCTTTTGACGGATCGCGCGCAGCTTCAAGAGCTCGTTGCGGCGCGCGGTAAAGCGGCGCGCCAGGTCGGCCACGAAGCGGACCGCATCGGGGGAGAGAATCTCGGCCTGGTCGCCGCCGACCGGGCGGGTCACGACGATGCCTTCTTCCGCGATGGACGGATTGACGAGGGAGCGCATGGAGGGGGCCATGGAAGCCTTCCGAAAGAACGACCCGGAGCGGCGAACGGTCGATTGAGCCGGAGGCGGAATTGCAACGCGCATACCACCCCATACGCCGCCGCCAGGCGGCGATCCGATCGTCCTTGCCCCGTCGCGTATCCCATGGAGTGACAGATGGTTCGACCGATGGTTCGTCGTCGCGCGGGCGCGCAGCCCGGCGCCGGGGACGCGCGGTCGCGCGTCCATCCTGGGCCATTTGCCCCGCGTTCCAACGGGGCTCGCGGGGTTCGCCCCGGCGCCATTGCGGCGCGGGGTCACGGATTTCTCGGGCTCGATTCGAGGCGTGGGGACGCCTTGTTCGACCCTTCGGCGTTTTCCTGTTGACACCGACCTTCGGCGACTTTAATAAGCAAAGCCGTCGGTCCGGTCGGCCCGCGCCACACCCCAGGGGCGGCCGGAAACAGGGGCCCATTCTCTAGGAGAGGACGATTGCGCATGGAACGCTGTGCTTATTGTGGCGAGAAGGTGGGAGACGACGGGCTCTACGTCGACGACGAAATCTTTTGCTCGGACGAATGCATGCGGGACTTCGGTGCCGGCGGCGCGTACGACGAAGAGGACGACGACGATTACGAGGATGACGACGAGGACGAAGAGGAAGAGGAAAGCGACGACAAGGACGACGACGACGACTACTGATCGCTACCACGAAATCCAGGAAACGAAAAGCCGCCCGGAGTCTCTCCGGGCGGCTTTTATTATAGCCGTGCGACGACCGGCTACGCGGTCTTCACGCGCTCCTTGCGCTCCGCCATGGGAACGTAGGGAACGTTGTGCTCGCCCTGATAGACCTGGGTGGGCCGGAACAGGCGGTTGTGCCGCATCTGCTCCATCCAGTGCGCGGCCCAACCCGCGATGCGCGAGGTCGCGAAGATGGGCGTGAAGATGTCGGTCGGGATGGCGAGCCGGTTGTACACGATACCCGCGTAGAAGTCGACGTTGGGATAGATACCGCGCGGTCCCAGCTTGTCGATGGCGATCTTTTCCAGCTCGACCGCGATGTCGTAGAGCGGTGAGCTCCCGAACTTCACGAACAGTTCGCGCGCGAGGCCCTGCAGGATGGTGGCACGGGGATCCTTGGTCTTGTAGACGCGGTGCCCCATGCCCATGACCTTTTCTTTCTTGGCCATTTTCTCTTCGAACCAGGGAGCCACGCGTTCCTTCGACCCGATCTCTTCCAGCATCCACAGCACTGCTTCGTTGGCGCCGCCGTGGAGCGGGC
>DASPGK010000298.1:0-7903 GCA_035620655.1 Candidatus Krumholzibacteriia bacterium | reverse complement strand
CCGCGCCCAATGGAGCGGTCCTGTCGACGGTCGCCTGGGACGGTACCGGCAACGGCGTGATCGTGGCCGAAGGGGTGGGTGTGACGGCCGTGCAGCGCGGCGCTCCGGGGCGCCTGTTTCGATGCGACCTGCGCTCGGGAGAATACCGACCGCTGGGCTGGCTCGAGAATTTCCCCGCCACCATCGGCCTCTTGCCGGACGGGCGCCTGGTGCTCTCGAGCCTGATCGTTCGACAGAATCTCCGCGAGGTGTCGAGCACCGCGCGCACGCTCGCCGACGGACGCTCGCTCACGAGCGGCATGTCGATCGACCGTCAGCCGGTGTACTCGCCGGACGGGAAGTGGGTCATGTTCTCGTCGAATCGCGGCGGGACGCTGGATCTCTGGGAAGTGTCGGTCGAAACGGGAGAAATGCACCGTGTCACCGACGACCCCGCGGACGATTGGGACCCCGCGTACAGCCCCGACGGCCAGACCATCGTCTGGTGTTCCAGCCGCAGCGGCGCCTTCGAGATTTGGGCCGCGCGCCGCGATGGAACCGCTCCGTACCAAGTATCACGGGATAGCCTGGACGCGGAGAACCCGTCGATTTCGCCCGACGGGCGCTGGGTGTACTACAGCTCGTCGCATCCCCGGAAGACGGGACTGTGGCGCGTTCCCAGTGGGGGCGGAATCGGCGAGCGCATCCTGGTGGGATCGACGCTCATTCCCGATCTGTCCCGCGACGGGCGCCACATGTCGGTGATTCTCGGTGTGGGGACTTCTGCGAACCGGCTGGGCGTGTTCGATCTCGAGGAAGGCAGGGAGTTGCCCGCGTTCGTGCCGCTGCAGGTCTTACAGGGGAGCGTGCAGACCGGGCGGTCTCGGATGGCTCCGGACGGTTCATCGGTGGTCTACCTACGCGTGAGCGAGAACGGCCAGCCGGTTCTGGTGCGCCGTCCCCTCAGCGCGTGGCGATCGGGGAGCGGGACGACGGAAACTCTCTTCGCCGATGCCACCGAAGCGGTGGAATCGTTCGGGTTCTCGCCGGACGGAACGCGCGCCGTGGTGTCCGTGGTCGACTGGCTCTCCGGGCTCACGATCGCGGAGGTCCCCGGCATCGTGCCGCCGAAGCGGGATCGGTGACTTGTGGAGATCAATGACACCACCAGTATGGAGGCATTCGATGGGAGAAGATCTTGCCGGCGCCAACGTCAATCGATCGTACGCACTCGCTTCGACGAACATCGCGATCTTCTCGTTCATGCTGTTCTTCCTGTACCCGAGGTTCGAGAAGGGCACGATCGATCCGCTCCTGTTTCAGGCCACTCTGGTCGCGATGGGTCTAGCGACGTTCTCGCTGGTGTTCGCGACGCTCCATTACTACCGATGCTCGCTGGGCGGCCGGATAAGTGAAGCGGAGCGGGAGCTGCACGCGCGACGAGGCGACCGCTTGTGGCTCGTGGGTTGCACGGTGATGTTTCTCGCGCCGAGTCTAGTGCTGTTCTTGGTGGGGCTCCGTGCGGTGGCATCGGTCTGGCTCATTCTCTGGCTGGCGTACGTACTGTTCGTGATCCGGTACTTCCCTAAGGTCGAGACGCCGCGGGGTTGAGGAGAAACCGTGGAGTACACCAACCAGCAGCGAGCCGCATTCAAAGACGCCTACGCGAAGCGGTTCCGCAAACAGCTCATCATGTTGGTGCTCGTGTTTGCCGCGATGGCGGCGCTCGCCATCACGAGCGAACGTGCCACACTCTTCGGGCTCCCCGCGGCGGTCGCCGGCCCGATCTCTTTCGTTGTCGTCGTCCTCTGCTGGTGGATCTTCGAGATCCGAAACTGGTGCTGTCCCGCTTGCGACAAGTACCTCGGTCGCGCATTCAACCCCAAGCGGTGCCGCAGTTGCGGCATCGAACTGCGGCGAACGAAATCTGACTCGGTACGTTGACCCGCGCTCAGTGGGAGGGAGCTATGAGTCCAAAGAGAGCCGCGAAAAAGTCCGCCAAGAGCACTCCCGCGACCCGAAAGCAGTCCAAGGGATTCACCGACGACGAACGAGCCGCGATGAAAGAGCGCGCCCAAGAACTCAAGGCGGAGGCGCGCGCCGATCGAGACCGGGCGGCCGGAGAGAAAGACGTGCTCGCGAAGATCGCCGCAATGTCGGAACCGGATCGCACGATGGCCAAGCGGCTGCACGCGATCATCGCAGCCAGCGCGCCGGCTCTCTCGCCCAAGACGTGGTACGGGATGCCCGCGTACGCCAAGGAGGGCAAGATCGTCTGCTTCTTTCAAAGCGCGCAGAAGTTCAAGACCAGGTATGCAACCCTCGGCTTCAGCGACGAGGCGCACCTCGACGAGGGTGTGATGTGGCCGACCTCTTTCGCGCTGAAGGAGCTGACCGCGGCCGAAGAGGCGCGGATCGTGGCACTGGTCAAGAAAGCGTGCCGGTGATTCCCACCATTCGCTGTCGTCGCATGGCCGCCTCGCTCGACTTCTACACGCGCGTGCTGGACTTCGAGCGCGTCGAAGGCGGCGAGGACGGCGACCCGTCGTTCTGCGTTCTCGTGCGCGAGGGGGAACGCGTGTTTCTGTCCAGCCACGGCGGAGACGGCGAGTTCGGGCAAGCGATCGTGGTGGCGACCGACGACGTCGACGCGCTCTTTCGCAAGTTCGTGGCGCGGGGCCTTCGCACGCCGGGTCGCCCGGAGAGCCCGGTGCACGAGGGCCCGCTGGATCAGACGTGGGGAACGCGCGAATTCTACGTGGACGATCCGGACGGGAATACCCTGCGCTTTGTGCAGGGATTGCAGTTTCGGCCGACCGTCAACAAGAGAACGGTCGAAGTGTACATGGATGGCTTCCGGAGGACCGATCGTTCGCAAATCCTCTCCTGCCTCTCCGACGACGTCGAGTGGGAGATCCCGGGGATGTTTCACACCCGCGGCAAGGACGAGTTCGCGACGCACATCGTCGACGAGGGCTTCGCGGAGAAACCGGCCATCACGGTCACGCGAATGGTGGAAGCGGGCGACGTGGTGGTGGCGGAGGGCTCGGTGCGGGGTAAGCGAACGGACGGATCGGCTTTCGGTGTGGTCTTCTGCGACGTCTTCGAGATGCGGGACGGGAAGATTCGGAAACTCGTCAGCTACTTGATGGAGATCAAGTGAGCCCTGCGATTCTCGCGCTCATCATCTGCATGGTGTCGGCGGTTCTCGAAGGGGTGATGGCCGGGCGAGGGGTTCGCAGTCGATTCCGTGAGCTACGGCTGCCCTCCTACTCGCCGCCGATGAAGGTCTGGTCCGTCATCGGCATTGCGTACTACCTCATCTGTTACGTGATCCTCTATCGCCTGCTCGGGGCCGGTGTGTCCGGCCAGCGGCATCAGGCGGCGTTTCTCCTCCTCATGGTCCTCATGGTCGTGAACGCCGGGTGGGGCTACCTCTTCTTCCGCCGCAAGGATCTACGCGCCAGCTTCCTGGTATTCGTCCCGTACGGCGCCCTGGCACTCGTGCTCGCGTTCTTGCTCGCCGGAATCGACCGGGCATCCGCACTCCTCCTGATTTTGTACCTGGGATATCTAGCGTACGCCGCGTGGTGGGCGTACCGTGTGTGGAGGCTCAACCATGACCCGGAGTGATTCCGCGTAGGGAAGACGCTGGAAGGAGACGCAACGTGTCTATTGCCATCCGCTATCTATGCCCGCTGCTGCCGGTCGGCGAGCGGGGGTTCCGATGAGTATCGGCATTCAATCCAGAGTTCAGGAGTTCGCGTCGCGGTTGCGGTTTCCGAGGCTGTTCGGAATCACGCTCGCGGTGTTGGTGGTCGATCTTCTGGTTCCGGATCTCATCCCGTTCGTGGACGAGATTCTACTGGCGCTGGCGACCGCACTCTTGGGCTCGTGGAAACGACGAAGGACGCCTCCGCCTCGATAGCCCGACGCGTCGATAGAGAACACGCGGTAACAATGTCGAAGCAATCGCGGCAGCGTATTGTAATTTCCCTGCTCTTCCTGCTCGCGTGCGTGGCGGGGATCGTCTGGTACGCCGAGTCGCGCCGCGCTCGTCCGGATGAGCCGAGGGCGCGACCCCAGGCGCCGCCGCCGGCGTCGCTCACGTTCGACGGGCTGGTCGACAGCGCGGAGACACTCGGCGCGCAATTCCGACTCGCGCTGGGCGCGATACCGCGTCACGACGAACCCCGCCGCCTGCAATCGACGCTCGACTATCTCCAGAGCGTCACGTACCTGTACTACGACTGGGCGAGCGGCCGCGGCGAGGAAGCGATCTCTGCGGAAGGGATTCAGCGCGGGTATGTGATGCCCGCCGTCGAGTCGATTGCACGGGCGCGTCCCGAACTGGCCGAGGCTCACCCGGGATTGCGCAGCGCGGGCGTTGTGAGTCTGTACTTCCTCGATCACAAGATGCTACTGACTCTCGGTCTCGTCCTCTCGACGAGCGGCTTGGGGCGGTTTCCGTCGCTCGAGCTAGCGCCGATCGCGAGGGAGGTCCCCATGGATCAGGTGGTTTGGGGGCGGCGGATCGACGCCGCGGGCTTCGACCTGCGCGAGCCGATAATTCTCGATATCGTGTCGTGGTCTCACGGAGCGTCCACGGGGGCGAACATGCGCACGGCGGGGACGGTCGTGGTCCACCACCTGGATCGAGAGGCGGAATTCGTCGAGACCCTGCGGGGGGAGATCCAGCATGCGCGTCACGGCCCGCCCGATCCTCCGCACGACGCCCCCACGTTGATGCGAGGACTCGTATACGTCGCGTTGCAGCCGTACCTAGCACTCGACGACGAGGGCGCGGTGAGGCAGTTCATGAAGGACTGGTCGGAAGCGAGCTACATGCACGAAGCCGGGCACGTCTTCAGCCGGCAGGCGGGTCTTGGGCTCACGCCGCAAACTGCGCAGGAGGAAGCGCTCGCGTATCTCACCGAGCTGCGCTTTGGCGGCATGCCGCACTATACGCTTCGCAACATGGTCAGCGTCGGCATGGTGGAGGGCATCCGTCCGCACAAGGACGGGATGGAGGTCGTCTTTGCCGAGTTCTCGCAGCACATTTTCGCTGCCACGATGCGCGGCGACGGATTCGAGGCCATCGATTTCCGCTCAATCGCCGAATCGGCCGCCCCTGGCGCCGGATTCGGCGCGATCGCGTTCCTGTTTCCAAAGCTGCGGGCGGACGAGATTCGCGCGCTGGCGGATCGGGTTTTCGAGGAGAAGTATCGTCATCTCGTGAAAGAATGAACGTTCCAGCAGTGGGTGGGTGGCTCTTTGGAACGTTGGGTGTGTCCACCGGGGGTGGGTTGCTGGGGGCGATTGCGGTGGCCACGGTCGGGGCGGTCGTCTTGATCTTCGTGGTGCGGCTCTTCAAGAAAGGGAAATCGGCCTAGTCGTCTGGTCGACCCATCCAGCGTGTCGGTCCGTCGACACTGGCAACAACGTTACCGCCGCAGCGGCGGTAAGAGATTTACCAGCGATCGGGAAGTTTATCGGCGTGCTTCTTTCGGAAGGCGTCGTGTTTCTGCTTCGCGATCTCCAACACGTGCTGGAACTCGGGATCGTCGCGGAACGAATCGAACTGGGGGTCGATCTCCATCGCGGTATAGTTGAAGAAACCGCGTTCAACCGCCCAGCGCAGGGCGCGAACGCTGTTCTCGTGGTCGCCCAGCAGACCGTATGAACCGGCAACGAGGTACCAGTGCTCGGAGTCCGCGTTCGCGTCGGTGGACTCGTCCAGCCGGCGGATGAGGCGCAACCCGGCCTCGGTGTCGCCGCGGATCGAGCTTCGCGACCACGCGGTAGTGGAGTATGTCGCGCCCAATCACGTTCGGGCCTCCCACACTTGCCGCGCCAGGTCAATCAACTCCGCGTGCGAGTCTAGAATCAGATCCGCGCCGGCAAAATCGATGGTGCGCGTCTCGGGAGTGCGCACCACGACGACGGGGATACGCGCCGCGACAGCGGCGCTCACACCCTTCTCGGCATCTTCCAAGATGACCGCTTCGTTCGGTGACGCGCCGACGTCACGCAGCACCATCTCGAAGCTTTCCGGGTCCGGCTTCAGAGCGGCGGCGTCGCTGCCGACGACGGACGCGAAATACTCGGTGAGGCCTTCGTTTTCGAGAATGGCCTCGATGTCCACCTTCATGGTGCCGCTCGCGATCGCCAGAGTCTTCTTCGCGCGTACCAACAAATCCACCAGCTCGCGCGCTTCGGGGAAGAAGCGAATGGTCCCGTTGCGGCACAGCTCGGAGAAGGCGGGGCGCTTCTCGCGACGAATAAGGTCGGGGTCGATGTTCAGTCGATGCCGCTCGATCTCGCCCTTCGGCCCCAGGCCCAGCGACGTCCAGTACTTCGCGTACTCGACGGGGTCGAGGGTGTGGCCGTACTTCTGGAACACCGCGTTGTACGACGCCATGTGATGGCGTTCGCTGTCCACGAGCACGCCGTCGAAGTCGAAGATGACAAGATTCGCGGCGAACAGCCGCGCGAAATGAGCGAGGCGGTCGTCGGTCACGTCAACCCAAGTAGCGCGCGGTGTCGCGGATGGGGATGAGTCGTCGTACAAACCGATAGATGGCGTGGCTCTCGATGATGAACGGCATGAAGCCGAGGAAACCGAGCACGGGCATCTCGAAGAGCTTCACGTGGCCGAGGTAGGGCACGTCGTACTCCCACTTGGCGAGCGCCCAGTAGTTCCAGAACTCCCACAACAGCCCGGCCACGAGTCCCGCGAGAAAGAAGATCGGCATCGACCGGAAGTGCCCGGTGAAGAACTCCGAGAGGATCGAACGGTCGCCCAGTCGTCCGTTGATAGGGTCCAGGAGAAACGCGAAGCCCATCCAGACCAGCGGGGTCATGTGGGTCGACGGCCATATCAACGGGACCACCAGGCACGCGGCGCCGAAGATCACGAAGGGCCAAAAGACCGCGTTTCGCAGGCGCGGGTAGGTCGGCCGGTCCTCGCCGGGCAACATGTCGGAGAGGGTTTCGTAGATGAGGAACATCCCGGGCGATATGGTGGCGAAGGCCCAGACGTACCCGGGGAAGCGAACCCACGGGTTGTCGGGCAGGCTCAGGTAGCGCCAGTTCTTGAGCAGGAGGTTGTAGCCCTCGAAGACGAGCCAGCTCGCGATCGAGACGGCGCACAGGATCACGAACTCGCCGAAGTGGTCGGCGAGGAGCGAAGTGCCGCGCCGGCGCTTGAGGTGGCCGTCGAGGAACAGGATCAGCCCGGTCCACTGGACGGGCGTAAAAAACCACCCGACGAACTCGCTGTCGGTCGCAAAGAGCAGGACCTCGAACACGATCATCGAGGCGAGCCCCACCCAGCCGTAGGCCGGCATGCGGGCCCCCGCGACCGCGTCGCGGCCCTTACCACGGCTTGACTTAGCGACTTCTTGGGTTATCATGGCGGTTCCTGTTTCGCCTTTCCGCGCCGCTTCCCCGACCCCGTGTCTTTTGCGAAGCGCCGATGGTAGCGCACGACGGCCGAGCGGCGCAACCCGCCGGAATATGGCCACTTCGGCTCCGGAACCGGCGCACCCTGAGGACGTTCAATCGAGTCGATTGCCGGCGCAAGAGCCCCGGCGGAGGTAACGATGCAGTACGAGATTCAAGCCTTGAACGAGAAGGTCGAGCGCGAGAGCCGCTTCGTTCCCGTGCTCCAGAAGTCGATCCAGCGCGTGATCGTCGGTCAGAAGTACCTGGTCGACCGTCTTCTGATCGGCATTCTGTGCGACGGCCACGTGTTGATCGAGGGCGTGCCGGGCCTGGCCAAGACGCTCTCGGTGAAGACCCTCGCGGCGTCGGTCGACGCGGCGTTCAGGCGCATTCAATTCACGCCCGACCTGTTGCCCGCGGACTTGGTGGGCACCGAGGTCTACAACCCGCGCGACCATACCTTCACCGCCAAGAAGGG
>DASPGK010000297.1:0-8867 GCA_035620655.1 Candidatus Krumholzibacteriia bacterium | reverse complement strand
CCCTGAGGTCGTCAGCATACGAAGCCGGCGTTTGCGCGTCAATCGCGCCGCGCGGTAGAATAGCGCGAACCTTCCATGACCCACTCCACGCGCTCCGGTATCCTAGTCGCGCTCGCGACCATCGCGTTTCTCGTGCTCGCGGCCGAGATCGTGCTACGCGTCGCCGCGCCCGTCGCCGACCCGACGCGTTCGGGTGCGCAGCACGTAAACGCGACCAACCCGTACATACGCTTCGAATATCCGCGCGGGTACGCAGCCGTGACCGAGGTCGAGCCCGGACTGCCGGGCCTCGAAGGACGGCATTTCTTCACCACCAATCAGTACGGATTCCGCGGCGACTCGCTCGCCGTTCCCAAGCCGGCGCGCGAGTACCGCGTCTTCGTGGTGGGTGGGAGCACGGCCGAGTGTTTCTATCTCGACGACGCCGACGACATGTCGCGCGTGGCACAGAATGAGCTGGCTGCGCTCGCGGGGATATCGCGCGTCGTCAAGGTATACAACGTCGGTCTCTCCGGCACCGCCAGCGACGACCACGTCGCCATGATCGCGCAGCGACTGGTGCACCTGGAGCCCGACGCGATCGTTTTGCTCGCGGGTGTCAACGACTTGCGCCGCTCGATCCAAGGATTCGACTATCTTCATTACGCGTCGCATGCGCCTCCACCAGTGCCGCTTTACAAGCGCGTGCTGCTGAGCTCGCAGATCGTGCGGCGACTCGCGTACTTCAAACGGCGCCTCGACCCCGAACCGGCGGACGTGTTGGAAGCACGCACGCTCGAGAGCGATTACGCGCGCAAGATCGCGCTGCAGAACGCCACGCCGGGGACGGACGCCGATGTGCTCGCCGATACGACGAGTTACCGAACCAATTTGCGCTCGATCGCCGGCATCGCGCGCGCGCACGACTTCGACCTGGTGTTCATGACGCACCCCAGCTCCTGGAACTCGGAGGTGGATCCTGGTGTGCGCGACTTCCAATGGATGCGCGTCTATGACGGCGTCGTGTACCGGGAAGACACGATGGACGCCGCGCTGGAGCGCTTGAACGACGTCATGCGCGCCGTCTCCGTGGAGGATTCGATTCCGCTATGCGACCTCGCGCGCGTGCTGCCCAAGTCGCGCGAGTATTTCTACGATGATTGTCATTTCAATCGCGAGGGTGCGCGCGCGGCCGGGCGCGAGCTGGCCGCGCTGCTGGCGACGCGCGTGCTCGCAGCGAGCGCCGCCGATGTATCAAAGGAGGATTCGGGTGAACGAAATCGCTAGTCCCGCGTGGCCGTGGTACGTCGCGGGCCCGATCGTGGGACTGATGGTGCCACTCGCTCTCTTGATCGGAAACCGGCGCTGGGGTGTCTCGTCGTCGTTGCGACACTTGTGCGCCATGGCATCGCCCATCAAGCCGGCGTTCCTTCGCTACAACTGGAGGAGCGAAGCCTGGAGTCTCTTCTTCGTCGCGGGCGCGGTGATGGGCGGGTTCATCGGCGCGCACGTCATTCCCAACGCTCCCGTCCCTGACGTCGCGCCAAGAACGGTCGCGGCGATTCAATCGCTCGGATTCGAGTCGCCGCGCGGACTCGTGCCGGCGGAGGCCTTCTCGTTTTCGCAACTCGCGACCGTGCGCGGTTTCATGATGATCGTCGTGGGCGGGTTCCTGGTGGGGTTCGGGACGCGCTACGCGAACGGGTGCACGTCGGGACATTCGATCACCGGCCTCGCGTTGCGCGAGCTGCCTTCGTTGGTAGCGACGATCGCGTTCTTCATCGGCGGATTGATCATGACCCATGTCGTATTCGAGTGGATCTTCTAGAGGTTGCTACATGATCAAGAACGTGATGTTCCTTCTGATCGGCATCGTCTTCGGCGTGACTCTCTATAAGGCCGAGATCATTTCGTGGTATCGGATCCAGGAGATGTTTCGGTTCCACGCGTTCCACATGTATGGGGTCCTGGGCAGCGCGGTCGCGGTGGCGATGATCTCGGTCGCGATTCTCTCGCGCAGCGCGCGACGCGAAGGGGCGGCGATCGCTCGGCGTCCGTTTCAGCACGGCGTCTGGATCGGCGGCCTCATATTCGGAATGGGCTGGGCGCTCACGGGTGCCTGCCCGGGTCCCCTGTGGGTGCACGTCGGCGCCGGCACGGAAGTCATGCTGATTGCGATCGCCTCCGCGCTCGTGGGGGTGCTCGCCTATTCCTTCATCGATCCCAAACTGCCGCATTAGCAGCGGGTTATACCCGCGGCCCGGGTTGGAATCCCTCTTGCTCGATCCGGCGAGATCGAGCCGCGGCGGTTGGTTCGCCCCGGCTGCCTGGAGGGAATTCCGATGCTTCCACGTCCCGCTACCATGATTACCGCCGTCGTCGTTACCTTCGCTATCGCCGGCGTCATGAAACTGTCGACGCGCGGTATGACGAGTGCCGCTCCCGACCCCGAGGGCCTTCGCGACGAAACGCCCGCACAGATCGAGAGCTCGCGCTACCAGCGCGAGATCACGGACTTGGAAGCCGTGCTGTATCAAGAAGCGCCCCCGTCGATGACCGATTTCATGTCGATCTCGGCGGCCCTCCACGAGATGGGCTTCGCGATCGCGGACCGCGAGATGGGTCCGGGTGCGCGCGATGTCGCCAGCAGCGTGGCGATGCTCGCGGCGCAATCGGAGGTCGGGGAGGCGGGCTACGCGCTCCCCGACATCGCGCAGCTGCGGCACGACTGGGAGGCGTTGCGATCGGAGCACTTTTCGGACGAGGAGTGGTTCCGCGAATCGACCCCCGCGGTCGAATCCGCGCAGGAAGTTCCGGCCCCGACCATCGATCCCTCGATGATCGAGGACTTGCTGCGCGCGATCGACGCGATCGAGGCACTATCCGACGAAGGGCGCCGCGCGTGCGAAGAGCTCGGCGAGCCCTCTTACGACTTCGAGCAGCCGGGCGCCGAAGGCGAAGCGCACATCGAGAAGTGGAACGACTTCGCGCGCGATTGGGATGAGGATGTCACCCGGGTGGCCACTCGATTGCCGTCACCGCCGTCGTGGGATGCGGATCCCGAGCTGACCGCTGCCTACCAAGACGTCACGTTCGCGATTCGAGAGCTCCGCAACGCCACCATGGGGCCGGGGAGCTGGCCGGTTCCGTTCGAGGGGGACTGGACGGCGCGCTTCGACGAAGCGGAGCGTCTTCTCTCCCAAGCGCGCGAGCGACTCGCGCAATAGTCAGCCCGGCGGCCGGCTAATTCGCGGCGAGTCAAGCAGATGAGATCGCCTGGTTGAAGCGTTACTGCGCCGCCTATAAAGAAACTCCATTGTCCCGCAAGTAGTTAGCAGCCCTCCCAATTCGGGCCTGTGGAAAACGGCCCTTCTGACGACCGACCGTCCGCCTCAACTCGTTTCGTTACATGGAGTAAGCGCCACGGGAGGGAGCTCTCGACTTATGCACAGGTTGTTCCCAGACTGTGGAAAAGCGGGGTGCGCGTAACTTCTCGCCGCCGGCAAATCTGGGCCGTGCCCATATGTTTCACGAACAAAGAAACGCCCTCGGGGCCGAAACCCCGAGGGCGTTCCATGGTTGGTTGCGCTGAACCGGTGGGTTAGCGCGTGACCCCGATGGGAGCCACTGGCTCCGGACGCTTCTCGTCCTTGCGAGCCCAATTGCTGTCCTTGCTGTGATCCGAGACGTCGCGGGACTGCGAGGTGCCCGTTCCGGTCGCACCCATCTTGCAGTTGCCTTCGAAGAACACGCCTTCGTCGATCACGAGCCGTGCCGTCGCGATGTCGCCCTCGACGTGCGATCCGGTCTGGAGCTCGATCTTGTTCGACGCACTGATGTTGCCCACCAGCTTGCCGCCGATGACCGCGTTCTTGACCTTCACGTCTGCCTTGACCACACCCGACTTGCCGATAATGAGCGTATCCGGGCAGGAGATCGAGCCTTCGAACTGACCGTCGATACGAATCGTACCCTGCAGCTCGATGTCGCCCTTGATCTTACACCCTTGGCCCAGCATCGAGTTCAACGTCGACTGCCCGGTGGTGATTTCCGCGTCTTTACCAAACATGACTTTCGCCTCCTCGTTCGACTGAGTCGTCTTGATGCCCGATTTCAACATGATGCCGGACCCCCATATTGTGAGCGTTCCTACAGTCGAGCTAATTCAACAGGTACTTCCGCGGGTCGACTGGAACGCCGTTCTCACGAACCTCGAAATGCAGATGCGGGGCCGTGCTCTTGCCGGTACTCCCTACGAAGGCGATCGTCTTACCACGGGTCACCCGGTCACCGATGTTTACCAGATTACGGGAGTTATGTCCATACACCGACCGAATCCCGTACCCGTGATCGACCTCTACCATCCACCCATAGACATCGTCGAAAGCACTCGCCTCGACGATCCCATCCGCTGCCACCACCACCGGCGTGTTACGTGCGGCAGCAATATCCATACCCGGGTGATAGTCGGGACTCTTTTCCCCTCCCGTTACCGAGAATTCCCTTGTGACATAGCCTTTTACCGGCCACATCGACGGCATTGAGTCGAGCATCAATCGCTGCTCACCCGGTCCAACCCCTCCCTCTTCCTCGTCACTTGGGATGGCTGGAGTCTTGGCAACCGGCGAGAGGCTGGCCACTAGAACACTGTCCTCGGGGGACAGGGGGACGCCGAGCATCCCTTTGAATTGGATCCCGAGCGCCTGCATGCGAAGCAGCTCCACCTTGAGCGAGTCCACTTGGGCGAGCTCGGCGCGCATGCGCTCGTTGTCCCGGCCCAAGAGCAGGGAGCGATTCGCTGCGGTCGCGATCTTTCCATAGGTGATAACGAAGGCGATCCCGGAGATCACGGACACTCCGGCCAGGATGCCGAACAGGAGCGCCATCCGGTAGGAGACCCGCAGATTCCACGTGGTCCGGTGGTCGTGCGGAACGATGATGACCGAGAACTCTTTCGCCATCGATGGAGTGCGCTAGCGGGGGAGCGGGATTTGCATCAATCCCGCCAGCCGCTCGAAATCATCGTAGCTGTAGAACTCGACCTGGATGCGTCCCTTGCCCCCGCGTTTCTCTTCGATCGAGACGCGCGTCCCCAAGTATTGCGCGAAGGCCTTCTCGAGATCCGCGAGATACGCGGGCTTCTCCTTGTGACGCCGCGCCGCGTTGCTTTTTTTCACGCGCGTGAGACCCACTTCGGCCTCGACTTGGCGCACGCTCAAGTTCTGCTCTGCGATGCGGCGCGCGAGCGCCAGCTGCTCTTTTTGGGTGGGAAGCGAGAGCAGCGCACGCGCGTGGCCGCCGGTGAGGATGCCATCTTCGACCATGCGCTGAACTTCCTCCGACAAGTTCAGCAAGCGAAGCGTATTGGCCACGGAGCTGCGGTCCTTGCCCACCAGTCCCGCGACGTCCGCCTGCGACAAGCCGAACTCCGAGATCAAGCGGCGGAACGCGTGCGCCTCTTCGATGGCGTTCAAGTTCTCGCGCTGGATGTTCTCGACGATGGCCAGCCGCAGCGCGTCGGCGTCGCGCACGTCGCGCACGACCACGGGAATGGTCGGCACGCCGGCCAGGCGGGCGGCCTGCAGGCGGCGTTCGCCCATGATGAGCTCGTACTTGGCGCCCTTGCGCCGAACGACGACGGGCTGCAGCACGCCGTCGGTGCGGATGCTCTCCGCGAGTTCCTTCAAGCGATCGTCGTCGAAGCGCTTGCGCGGCTGGAACGGATTCGCGTCGACTGCGTCCGTGGGGACATCGACCACGCGCTCGCCGGGCTGCGCCTGCTCGATCATGGGGGCGCTGGGGATGAGTGCTTCCAGACCTCGACCGAGAACTTTCCTAGTGGACATCGCCTATCACCTCTCGCGCCAAGTCGAGGTAGCTCCTCGCGCCTTGGCACTGAACGTCGTACAGAATGATGGGTTTGCCGAAACTGGGCGACTCGCTCAGCTTGACGTTGCGCGGAATCACCGTCTTGTAGACCTTCTCGCCGAAATAATTCATCGCTTCCTGCGCGACCTGGCTGGCCAGGTTCAAGCGCTTGTCGTACATCGTGAGTAAGACGCCTTCGATCGCGAGGTCCGGATTGAGCGACGCTTGCACCATCTTCACCGTCGATAGCAACTGCGTGAGTCCCTCGAGCGCGTAGTACTCGCACTGCAAGGGAATCAGCAACGAGTCGGCGGCGGTGAGCGTGTTGACGGTCAGGAATCCCAAGCTCGGCGGACAGTCGACCACGATGTAGTCGTACTCGTCGCGGATGTGCGCGAGCGCGCGCTTCAACCGGAATTCGCGTCGCGGCTCCGCCACCAACTCGACCTCGGCGCCGGCTAGCGACGGTTTGGCCGGCAACACATGTAGAAACGGCATCGGCGATTCGAGAATCGCGTCTAGTACGAGATTGTCGTCGAACAAAACCTCGTAGATCGTTTGCTGGATCAGCGCCTTGTCGATGCCGACTCCCGAGACCGCATTGGCCTGCGGATCCATGTCGACAAGGAGCGTCTTGCGTTCGGCAGCCGCCAGGCTCGCGCACAGATTCACGGCCGTCGTCGTCTTGCCGACGCCGCCTTTTTGATTCGCAATTGCGATGATCTTTCCCATGTTCCTGCTTCCCGCCAAGCGGCCGGGGTCACGGCACCACGCACGTCGATGGCGTCACGAGCGGATTCTCGTTCGACCAGGGACTCGTGACGACGCGCGCACCGACGGCTCCGGTATCCGTATTGTCCCGAACGACGGCGTCGATGACGGACTGATTCGTCACGGGCGCACCCCAGAAATTACACGTCGCGTCGACTTCGGTCACCGATGCGCCTCCGGGATAGCCGTTCACGAGCCAAATACTGTTGAGTCCGCTCGTGCTGCCCGCACCATTGCCGAAGAAACTGTTGAAGTGGATCTCGGGAAACACCGCGTTCTCGAGCGTGATCCCGTGCTCGGCGTTGAATCGCACTTCCGAGTACTCGATCAGGATGGGCGTGTCCTGCAGCGGATCATTGAGTCGAAGCATCACGCCGGTGCGCCCGTTGAAGTTGATCCGGCAGTTGCTCACGAGAATCGAATCGGGTTGGAACGTGTCCGAATCCACGGCCACTCCGTCGAACTCGCCGTCGGTCACCTGCGTGTCCTCGAGCAGGAGCACACCGCCACCTTCGTGCAAGACGCCGTTCTGCCCGCTGCAGCGAATGGCGCTGTTTCGAATCACCGCGGAACCCTGATCGCGCAGGCGCACGCTGAACCGCCCATACGACAAGTCCGCGTAATCCAACTCGAGGTAACCGTGAGATGGAGCATCGGAGTACACCTTGACTCCTTCCCACCATCCGCGATCGTCGCCGCACGTGAGATTGCGCACGTTGGGACGAATGACGATGGGCGCACCCGGCGTGCCGACGGCAATGAGGGAATCCGTCACATCGATGACGGTGTTGGCGGTCTCCAAAAGCAACTCGGTCCCGGGCTCGATCACGGTCACGCGACCGGTGACCGCCAGCACCGGAGAGAAACCCGTCACGGTGACGATGTAAGGCGAGCGCGCCTGTTCGAAGCGGGCCGGAGCGATCGCCCCGGAGAACGCGGTACCGACCTTGATCTCGGTCACGACGCTCCGAGAGGTCGTGCCGTCGTTCGCCGAGGCGGTCACCGAGTCGACGCCGACTTCCAACGGGACGGTCCATTGGACCAGCGTACCCGCGGCGTTCAGCGGTGTGATGGTGCCCCGGGTCACCGACCAGGTCATTGTTATGGGGTCGCTATCGGGATCGCTGACGTTGACGGATAATTGCACAAGGGAAGGCTGTATGGGAGTGCTTCTTACAACTCCGACTTTGGAAAATTGCATGGCGACTACCGGCGGGTGATTCTCCGGCTCCACGCCCCCGCCTTCGTCGCCTCCACAAGAAGCGAGCACGCCCAGCGCGGCCAGCATCGCACAGACCTTAAATCGCATCCTAATACCTTTCATCACAATAACTTAAGCCGAATCTGGTGGGCGGCCGAAACGAAGAATAACCGGGGGTCGTCCCCGATTTCAAGGAGTTTGTGGAGCACCGGCGACGTGCATCGCCGTTTCACGTGGAACAAGGCCTGGCCAAGCCAACGCTACTCGAGCTCGTGCATCGTTGGCTTGGGTGTCGAGTAGCGCGCCGGGTCCTCATCGAACCGCGCGACCGTCTCGGCGGACTCGAAGTAGAACAGCCGGCCAGCGGCGGCCCGCGACGGCGATGACGCGTCGGGCCGGAAGCGGACCACGGTTACCGGGTCGGTGACTTTCCCCGTGTAGCGCCACGGCTCGGCTTCGAACTGCTCGCGAGCCAGGTCGGTGGAGAAGAAATAGATCTCGTGGTTCACGAAGGCGCGATGCGCCGGGTCGAGCACGGCCAACGCGGTCGTGTCCACCGCGCAGGGGAGCTGGATGTGGAAGTCGCTCAGATAGGGCTCGGGACCTTGCACGAAGGTCGCTGCGCAGGGCGATCAGCAGAAGCCGATCGGCCGGCCGTTGACGTAGACCGGCGGCATCTTCACGTTTAGCCGGACCTTGCGCACCGCGCAACGGTCGTTGGGGGAGACAAGGCCGGCCTCGTAGTAGCGGATCTTAGGAAACGAGTCCTCGGGCGCGATGAATTCGCCGAAAACGACGTGCTCTTTCGCGGGCTCCGAAGCCTGCTCTCCCTTCCCACACGCCAGGGCCGCGACGGTCGCAACTAATGCGATTGATCGATGTAGATGCACGTGCGGCCCCTCCTTCTGCGCCGGGGTGGCGCCAGCCTCACCGGTTTACAGCGAAGTGCTTGTCTTGTTCCTGGCGAAGCCTATCGCACAATCGTCCAGACGGGAAAACGACATCGTCGACCCGGATCGCCCGGTCCTTGGGGATGTCCCGCTTGAGC
>DASPGK010000296.1:0-2001 GCA_035620655.1 Candidatus Krumholzibacteriia bacterium | reverse complement strand
TCAACTGGAACGTGTTCTCGGTCTCGGGAAATGCCGCGTAGACCTTCTGAACTTCGTTCGCGAAGAGCTTGGTCTGGTCGATGGTGGCGTTGGCGGACGCCTGCACGATGCCGAACACCACTCCCTGGTCTTCGTTGGGCGCGAGCTCGCGCTGCGAGAACAGATAGAACGGCACCATCAGGAACGCGGCCACACCCCACAGCACGTACACGAGGCGGCGGTACTGGAGTGTTCCCGCGAGCGCGCGCGTGTAACGGCGCCGCACGGCGTCGAAGCGCCGGTTGACGAAGCCCGCGAAGCCCTTCTCGGTGTCGCCGGCGCGCAGGAGCTTCGACCCCATCATGGGCGAGAGGGTCAGCGCCACCACGCCCGAGACGATGACCGCGCCCGCGAGCGCGAACGCGAACTCGCGGAACAAGGCACCCGTCAGCCCACCCTGGATGCCGACCGGCGTGTACACCGCGGCCAGCGTGATAGTCATGGCCACGATCGGCCCCACCAGCTCGCGCGCGGCGTGGATGGCGGCGTCGAACGGTTTCTTCCCCATGTGCAGGTGGCGCTCGACGTTCTCGACCATGACGATGGCGTCGTCGACCACGAGCCCCACCGAGAGCACGATGGCGAGCAGAGTCAGCAGGTTGATGGTGAAGCCGGCCACGAGCATCAGGAACACGGCGCCCACCAGCGAGATGGGAATCGCGATGACGGGGATGATCACCGAGCGCACCGAACCCAGGAACAGGAAGATGACGAGGATCACGATCAAGAGCGTCTCCGAGAGGGTTTCCAGCACCTCGTGGATCGCGTCTTCGATGTACTTGGTGGAGTCGTAGGGAATGCCGGCCTTCATGCCCGCGGGCAGCTGGGATTGGATCTCCGGCATGGCGTCGCGCACGCGCGCGATGACCTCCAGCGAGTTGGCGTTGGGAAGGACCCAGATGCCCATGAAGGTCGCGGTCTCGCCGTTGAAGCGGACGTCTTCCTCGTAGTTCTCGGCGCCCAGCACGACGTCGGCGATTTCTCCCAGGCGTACGACGACGCCGTTCTCCTCTTTGACGACGAGCTGCTCGAACTCTTCGACCGTGGTGAGGTCGGTGTTCGCGACCAGGTTCACCGACACCATGGAGCCCTTGGTGGCGCCCAGGGCCGAGAGATAGTTGTTGTCGGCGAGTGCGTCGTGGACGTCCGCGGGCGCGATACCGAGCGCCGCCATCTGGTCGGGCTTGAGCCACACGCGCATCGCGAAGGTGCGATCGCCGAGGATGTCGGCGCGCTGCACGCCGCTGATAGCGGAGAGCTTGGGCTGCACTACGCGCGTGAGATAGTCGGTGATTTGGTTCTGGTCGAGGTCGGTCGACGAGAAACCGAGATACATGGAGGCGAACTGGTTGTCCGCCGTCTCCAATTCGATGATGGGCGCTTCCGCCTCGGGGGGCAGGTCGTTGCGCACCTGCGCCACCTTGGCCTGAATTTGCGTCAGCGCCGCGTTGGTATCGTAGTTGAGCTTCAAGTGCACCGTGATGGTGCTCATGCTCTGCGCGCTCGACGATTCGATGTAGTCGATGCCATCCGCGCTCGCGATCACGCGCTCGAGCGGGGTCGTGATGAAGCCGCGGACCAAGTCGGCGTTGGCGCCGATGTAAGCCGTCGTCACGCGCACCACCGCGATGTCGCTGCGCGGGTACTGGCGCACGCTCAGGGAGCGGATCGACTGCAACCCCGCGATCAAAATGACGAGGTTGACGACGACCGCGAGGACGGGCCGGCGAACGAACAGGTCGGTGATCTTCATTTAACTGTCCTCCGGCTGGGGCGTCGGATCGTTGGAAGGCGTGACCGAGTTGTTGACCTGCACCGCCGCGCCGGGGCGCAGCTTGAACACGCCCGACGTCACCACTTCCTCGCCGGCTTTCAAGCCGTGCACGACCGCCACTTGATCGCCCCGCGCGGGACCGAGCTTGACGAACTGCTGGCGCACGCCCCGGTACGTCATGCCGTTGG
>DASPGK010000295.1:0-8966 GCA_035620655.1 Candidatus Krumholzibacteriia bacterium | reverse complement strand
ATCAATTGCATGTCGAGGAATACGCCCGTGTCCCCCGTGTGATAGACGCGCTTGCCGTCCATGTGGATCACGATCCCGGCCGGGCTCCCGAGCGCTTCGCCGTTGGGACCGGTCGAGCCGTGGTGCGCGATGACGAGTTTCACGCGCCCGAAGGGAAAGTCGTGACCGCCGCCGATGCTCATTCCGTGCGCCTTGCAGCCGCGGTCCATGTAGTATCCCGCGATCTCGAAGTTGGCGACGATCAAGGCGCCTGTCTTCTTCGCGATGGTCTCCGCGTCGCCCAAGTGGTCGCCGTGGCCGTGAGAGATCAAAATCGCGTCGAGCTGCTTGAACTCCTGCGGACGAACGTCGGCGAGGGGGTTGCCGGTGATGAAGGGATCGATCAGGAGGCGATGTTTCTCGCCGACGATCTCCCAGAACGAATGACCGTGGAAGACGAGCTTCATTGCGGCGCGTCCTGGATGACGAGGTCGACGCGGCGGTTCTTCTGCCGGCCTTCGTCGGTGGTGTTGTCGGCGACCGGGCGCGATTCGCCGTAGCCGTCCCAGCTCAAGCGGGTCGCCGCGACGTCCTGCGAGACCAGGAAGTCGTGGACCGCCTGCGCGCGCCGCTTCGAGAGGCCGAGGTTGTACTCGTCGGTGCCGATGGCATCGGTGTGGCCTTCGATCAAGATCTTCATCTCTCCGAATTGATTCAAGATGGTCGCGATCTTGACCAGGTTGAACTCGACGTCGCGGCGCAACGTCGCCTTGTCGAAGTCGAAGAGAATATCGGCCAAGCTCACGATGGTACCGCGAGCATCACGATGGATGCTCGCGAACTTCCCTTCCATCTGACTCAAGGCGTCGAAGAGCTCGTCCTGCCGCGTCTTCGCTTCCGCGCGCAGCTGATCGAGGTCGCGACGCAGGTCGTCCTGGAGCGTGCGCTCGAGCTCCAGTGTGGCGCGCAGCGCCCCTTCGCGCGCGTCGCCGTAGGCGGCCATCTGCGCCGTCGCATCGACGCACACCTGCTCGCTTGCCCCATCGCGCACGCGGCACTCCAGCGACTGGACGGCGCGCGCGGCGAGGTACCGGTTATGGGCCTCCGTGGCCGCATCCACCTTGGCCGCTTGGGTCGCGTCGAAGCTCTTCCGGTACGCGCCCTCGAGTTCCGCGACCGCGACCTTGCTATCCGATGCCGCCTTGCGCCATGCCGTCCATTGCGCCGCGACGTCGTTCATCGATGCGGGCGGAAAGGAATCAGGCGTCAAGGTCGAAGCCGGAAGAGCCGCCTCCGCCGGCGCCGTTTCCGGCTCCAGCTTCGCCGTGGGCGCGTCCTTGCCCACGAATTCTTCCGTCTGCTCAAGCACGAAGACGGCCTCGCTCCACTTCTTGCGGGACTGCTCGACTTCCAGGCGGCACTTCTCCGCGCGCCGCGCCGACGCCATCGCCTGGTCGACCTCGAGCGCCAGGCGCGCATCGGCCATGGCCTCTTCGACTTTCGGGACGGCTTTGTTCTTGTCTCCCTTCTCGGCTAGAGCGCCGGCCTCGGTGCGCTTCGCTTGCGCGGCGTCCAAGGTCTGAATCGCGTGCGGATCGGTCGCGACCGCGCGCACGTCTTTCTCGTAGTCGTCGTAGTCGCGGAGCATCGAGTCCACGTCCACGCTCGCGGCGCATCCGCAGAAGAGGACGGGGAGGATCAGGGTGGCGAAGTAACGTGCGCTCATGGGTACTCCTTTGGTCGAAACCGTTGCCGACAAGGTTTGACCATCGAAGGCGGGGTGGCAAGCAAAAACAGAGACGCCTACTCGATCCGCACGAGCTTCAACGTCGATTTCGCGTAGGGCGTCTCCACGCGCACGAAGTAGACGCCCGAGGCCGCGCGCTGGCCGTCGTCCGCGATACCGTCCCAGCGCAACACGTGCTCGTCTCCCGCCGCGCGCTGCCCGCGATCGAAGGACGCCACTACGCGACCCGACACGTCGTGAATCGACACCTTCACCGACGCGTCCCACGGCAGCGTGAAGCCGATGCGAACTCCCGACTGGAACGGATTCGGAGACGCTGTGAGAGCGATCAGGCGCTGCGGAGATGCGCCGTCGCCGACGCCGGTTTCCGGCGAGGGAATCAAGAGCCCCGCGGTGGTTCCCATCGGCGCGGCCCCATTGCGCGTCTCCGTCGACCCGGGCGGATTCGGGAACTTGACCGCGATGCGCCCGTACTTGTCGATCCCCGCCGGTGCGACCGGTACTCCGATCTCCGGATTGATCAAATAGTCATCGGGCTCGTAGAGCGACCAACCGCCGCCGAGCTCGTCGACCCAGATGCCGACCACGGGGTCGAGTCCACGCTTCAACACGATATTGGCGTACATCGTACGACCCGGGCGCTTGCGGACAAAACCATTCTGGCCGCCTTCGTCGAGTGGTGGCAGCGGCAACTCGTGGACGATCCAGGTCGGAATAGGATCGTTCGTGTTCATCTCCCACAAGAGCGGCACCGTGGCACCCGCGGTCGACATTCCCCACCCCGCGCCCAACCAATGCCCTACTTCATGGCCGACGTCCGTGACCTCGCCGCTGGGCACGCCCAGCGGTAGTGGCAATTCTTCGTTCGACCACGTTTGCCCGTCGTCCAGCGATGTCCACAGTTGCGGCCGCCATTGACCCACCGCGTTCTCGCCGCCGCCCACACCCATGAGGACGTCGTTGTCCGAGGACGACACATCATACATGACGCCGTCGAGCCCTGCGGGGAATTCCGGGTAGATCAGATTAGAGCCGCCGATGCCGATCGGCATGAAGGCCGGCTTCGCCCCCGTCGGGACCGACTGCGTCGCCCCGCCGCTGGGCACGGTGGGCGGAGCTTCGCTGACCCAGCCGCAGGCGCGGGCGCGCAATGGCGTTCCATCGGGCTTGAACAAGAGATACACGGAGAACACTTCGCCGCTGCCACCGGGCGGTGTGGGGAGCGGTGTTCCCGTCCATGGCTGGTTCTTCACGTTGTCCCATCGCATCGGGCGCTGCACGCCGCTCTCGTCCATCGCCGCACCCACGACGAGGGTCCACTCGCCTTGCGCGGCCGGCGCGTGGTCGACCGCGTTCGCCCAACTGTCACCGGTCGGCGAGAGCCCGGGCAGCATGTGCGCGCTCCACACGTTCGAGACACGAATCCAGCACGACGCGTTCTTATTTTGCGTCGAGGTCTCCGCAGCCCCCGCAATCGTGAGCGGTTCCCATCCGCGCTCGGCGATGCCGCGCGCTTCGCTCGCGGTCGCTCCCGTTGGAAGCGGAAGAAGAACGGCTTGGAAGTCCAGCGTTTGCTGGGCCGCGGCGGTCGACGAATTGAGCATCACGAGGGCAATCGACACGAAGACGGACGTGATCCGGGCGGGACGGCGATGCGTGTTCATGGTAACCTCCGAGCCGGGGTGGACAGTGAGGCCCTTGGCGGCACGCGGACGTGCGGCAGTGAGTTTAGCACAGGATCTCGACCTGTGTTAAACTGACGGTCAACAAGTCCCACGGGCCCCGAACCCATGACGCCTTCGACCCTCGGAGGTCCCTCATGTCCGCTCGCTCGCGATTGCTCGCGCTCCTCGTCGTCGTTCTTCCGGCTGTCGTGTCCTCGCAACCCGGAGGCCCGCTGGCATTCCACGGCACCCCGGTCGCGCCCCTCGGTGGCGCGACGCTGGTCATATCGCCCGTGACGGGCCGACTCGTCGTGGGCAACATCGGTCCCGGCGGCCTGGACGGCGTCGAGCTGAACACGGGCCCCGCGCAAGGGGTCAAGATCGAGCTTCCGTCGTCGCCAGCCGCGCCCACCGGCGCCGAGAAGGTCGCGCGGATTCAGTCCGACGATCCCATCATCACACCGAGCATTCAGTGGGTGCACGGCCCCGTCGGGGTGGATATTTTCGTCGACTTCAGTTCCACCGGGGCGGACGGCCACATCATCGAGATCTGCAACGACGGCATGCCGGTCGCGCAGACGTTCATCCCGATGGGAGACGTGGTGTCGTGCAACCAGGTGCCCATCGCGCTCGACGTTGATATGCACGCGATTCCGGCCATCGGCGTCTCGCCGCTGGTCACCGGGTTCGAACCCGCGCCGATGCTCATGCTGACTATGCCCGGGCCGGCCTTGTTCAGCCGTGCCGCCGGACCGATCGCGACCGGCAACGAGCTGCGCGCCTACCCGTCGAATCCGCTCGCGGCCGCGAACCATATGGAGAACCTCGCGATCCTCTTCGACGTGCCCGCAGTCCAGGCGCCGGACACCGTGGAGATCGAGGACGCGGCCCAGCTCATCGAAGGCCGCCTCCATCGCGGGACCATGTTCGGCCTGATCGAGAAAGACTTCGAGGGTAATGTCACGTTCTCGGTTCCCGCCGGACTCACGGGCGGCATCGAGATGGAAGCAAAGGCGTCGGATACCGCGCAGAGCATCACCCAGAACCTCAAGTTCGGAAACGCCGGAGACACCGACGTGTTCTACGCCATGGGCCAGCTGACGGATGGCATACGCGGTACCAACGACTTCGTGTCCGGATCGTGCGACGGTTCGTCGTGGGCGCTGGCCCCCGACTTCAGCAGCTCCGGGTCACCGAGCGTGAGCGTGCAGCTCTTCGACGCGGCCGGGCTGCCGCTCGGGCCTCCCAGTCCGGTCGTGGGCGAGATCGTCGTCGGCACCAACGTGTACCCCACGCGGACCGAAGCCAGTCGCAAGAACGGGTACGTGATCGCGTACGACTATATGGACGCCGTTCCCGTGACGATTTCCGCGGGGACGTTTCTCGCCAACCGGATTGAGATGTTCGGGCAAGGCGACGTTCCCGCATTGATGACGCAAACGGGACGTCTGTTCTCGAGCTCGTCGGATTTCACCATCGAGATCGCCGGGGAGTCCAACGGCGTGCTCGCGCCCGGGGGAGAGTTCTACCTCGACTCGGGGTTCGCAGGAGGGTTTGCACGAAACTACGACCCGATTGGTTGCGTGGAAGCGGTCGACGTGAATCCCGCCGACGGCGACCCCTTCGTCTTCGAACCGGTCGTACAAGAAGACCAGTTCGGCGTCGCGTGGGTGCCGGGTCCGTCGCCTAGCACGCAGCCCGGGCAGAGCGATTGGGACTTCGTCAGCCGCCTGGCCGGAGAGACGGGTGCGATCGCGCGCATGGGAATCAAGATGGTGCCCGAGGGCGGGGGCGTGAAGCTGTATTCGTTGACGCGCCAGACCCCCAAGACCGACTTCGGCGACCGCCTGAAGGCGGGCACGCAAACCGTCGCCGAGTTCGTCCACTCCGACGAGACCGTGCCGTTCGCGATCTTGCCCGCGTGGCCCGCGGCCATCGGCTATCAGGTGCTCCACTATCCCGACAAGACGTGGTCGATGTGGATCAATCTCGGGCAGATGATGGACGTCGCGATCCCCGATCCGCCCGCCGGCATGTCGGCGACCCAAGTCGTCTCGGCGGACTTCATCGAAGTGGTTTTCCTCGACACGCCCATCGCGAGTCCCGTGGCGGAGTCGAAGCTCGTCGTGCGCGGCTACACCAAGTCACACCGGCTCTTCTACGGAACCAAGTCGAAGGCCGTCTCCGTGGGACGCGCGCCGTCGCGCGACGGACTGTCGCTGCGCGCCCCGTATCCGAATCCCTTCAATCCGTCGACGACGCTGTCGTTCGACATCCCGACCGCCGGCGACGTGTCGATTCGCGTCTACACGGTACGCGGCGAGTACGTGGCAACGCTGCATTCGGGGTGGATGGGACCGGGGCCGCACGCGGTGAGCTGGGACGGCGTCAACCACCGCGGCCAGCGCGCGGCGTCCGGGGTGTACTTGGCCGAGCTGCGCGCACCGGGCGGAACGCGGCACGTGAAGCTGAACCTGCTGAAGTAGGCCGCGGGGCGAGCTAAGTCGCCCCACTGCTCACTAACTCGGCGTCGCGAACCGAACCGGCGCGGGCCCGCGCTTGGCCGGCCGCACCACGACCGTGCCCGCGAGCTTGTCGTGCCAGCCCTGCTTCTTCGGATCGAACGCGATCCACAGGAAGCCGAGACAAAGGCCCAGCGTCGACGGAATGTACGCGAAGTATCGCCCGATGAGCTGCCCGGTGGATGCCTTCTTCCCCGAAGTGGCATCGACAATACGGGCGGACACGGCCATCTTGCCGGGAGTCGCCTGCTTGTGCATCCAAAACAGAACGACGGCGATCGTCGGCAGCACCCACGTCAGAAGGAAATCGATCGGTCCCGCGACGACGTCCGTCGAAGTGAAATACTCAATGCCGTAGACCGCGATGAGAATCGGCCAAATGATGATCGCCAGGAGTGCTCCGTCGATAAAGTTCGCGACGAAGCGTCGCCAGAAACCCGCGTACTCGAGTTGGGCATCCTGAGGGTTGCTTTGTGCAGCCATGGTTCCCCTCCTGCAGCTGACAAGGCCTCGAACAGTGGGAATACCGCCCCACTTCCTAGCACCGAAACTCGAATACGGTGCATATAGCGTTCCCGAAGGTAACCCTTGGCTGCCCGGCTCGGCCGATCACCCTCACACCGGCAAAATGTTCTTGTTCATCCGGAACACGTTCTCCGGATCCCATTTCGACTTGATGGCGACGAGGCGCGCGTAGTTCTTGCCGTAGGCGTCCTGGATGCGCTGGCCGGCCTCTTCTTCCGTCAAGAAATTGATATACGTCCCGCCGGTCGAAAAGCGGCGCATGTCTTGCCAGGCGCTGCGCGCCCATTCGACGTTGGCGCCGTCGTCCTCGGGTTTCTCCCACGAGGCCGTAATATTGAGCACGTAGCCGGCATCCCGATTCCCCACCGCCGAGTGGTCGCTCGCGCGAGCGGCGACCGCCCCACCCAACGGAAAGAAGATGACGGCCGAATGCGGGGAGACGATCTTCTTCCAGTGCGTCATCCCCGCCTCCAACACCTCCGTCGACAGGCGCGGGAGATACTCCGACTTCCAGTAGTAACGCCGGCCCTTGGGCTGGGTCGCGTCGAGCAAGCTCTGCTGCGACACGTACGGCCGCCGTTGCAGAATGTCGCCCACCGGCTTCCCGAACGCCTTTACGGGTGCCAGGAACTTCTCCGCTTCCGCGGGCGCGCCGGAGTGGCACACGAACATCGCGACGATGGGCTTTCCGTGCGCGGACTTGTCGATCCAGGGCGCGGGCGGCGCGATGCGCAGCACGCCCACGATCGCGAGCTCGGGCGGGGCCTGTTCGGTCAGCGACTTGAGCATCGCGAGCACCTCGGGCGCGGACTCGGCGTGCCACGCGATCCCGCCACCCACGATCTCGGGACCGACGGGATACAGGTCGTACTCGATGTTGGTGACGACGCCGAAGTTCCCGCCCCCTCCCCGCAGCCCCCAGAACAAGTCGGCGCTTTCCTTCTCGCTGGCGCGTATGAGGCGCCCGTCCGCGGTGACGACGTCCATGGAGCGCACGTTGTCGCTGGTCCATCCATACCGTCGCGAGAGGTATCCGAATCCTCCGCCCAGCGTCAGCCCGGTCGCACCGGTCGCGGAGACGAAACCGAGCACCGCGGCCTGTCCGTGGAGCTGCGTCTCGCGATCGATGTCGCCCAGGAGCGCTCCGGGCTGCGCGTGCGCTACGCGCGCCTTGGAGTCGACCCACACGCCGCGCATATTCGAGAGATCCATCATAAGGCCGCCGTCTGCGACGGCGGTCCCGGCGATATTGTGCCCGCCTCCCTTGATGGAGAGGGCGATGCCGGTCTCACGCGCGAATTTGACGCCCGCCACGATGTCGGACACCCCGACGCAGCGCGCGATGAGCGCGGGCTTGCGGTCGATCATCGCGTTCCAAATCGAACGCGCGTCGTTGTAGGCCGCGTCTCCCCCGGTTACCAGCGTGCCGCGCAGCGAAGCCCGCAGTGCGTCGACGTGCTTGGGGTCGATGTCAATCGCCTGGCCGTCTCGATGGATCGCCGAATTGGTGCTCATGTCCTCTCCTTCTAACTAACAGGTGATGTTGCCTCGGCACTCGCCGAATCCGATCCGTACGCCGTCTCGTTCGCAGAACGCCCGCAGTATGACGGTATCGCCGTCCTGCAAGAACGTCCGCGTCTCGTCGGTGGGGAGTATCAACGGCTCGCTCCCCCGCCACGTCCGCTCGATCAAACACCCGCGCGATTCCTTCTCTTGTCCGGAGATGGTCCCGGTCGCGATCAGGTCGCCTGGCTTGAGATTGCACCCGTTCGACGTGTGGTGCGCCACCATCTGCGCGAGCGTCCAATACAAGTCCTTCATATTGCCGCGCGAGACGCGCACGGCTTCGAAGCCGTCGTCGCGCATGCGCGCGCTTTCGAGCCACGCTTCTACGACAATATCGAGCCCTCCCACCGCTTGATCTTCCTCATCGAGCAAGTACGGGAGGGGTGCAGGATCTCCTGGGTCGCGCCGGTACGGCGCGACTCTGAACGGCGCCAACGCATCCATGGTCACGACCCACGGCGAGATGGTGGTGCCGAAGTTCTTGGCCAGGAAAGGCCCCAGCGGCTGGTACTCCCAGCGTTGGACGTCGCGCGCGGACCAATCGTTGACCAAGCACAGCCCAAACAGACTGCGACGCGCGTCCTGGATCGCGATCGGCTCACCGAGCGCGTTACCGCCGCCGATGAAGGCCCCCATCTCGAGCTCGTAGTCGAGCATCGTCGTGGGCCCGAAAGACGGCGCGGCCGCGTCGTCGGCCTTGGTCTGCCCGCGCGGGCGCTTGATCGGGGTCCCGGACACGACGATCGACGACGCGCGCCCGTGGTAGCCAACGGGAAGGTGCTTGTAGTTGGGCAAGAGCGGCGTGTCGGGTCGAAACATCATTCCGACGTTGGTCGCGTGATAGATCGACGCGTAGAAGTCGGTGTAGTCGCCGATCGCGACGGGCATGAGCAGCTCGGCGTCGTCGCGCTGCACCAGCAGCTCGCCTGCGGCCGCTGCGTTCTCGCGCAACGCGGGACTGCC
>DASPGK010000294.1:0-3695 GCA_035620655.1 Candidatus Krumholzibacteriia bacterium | reverse complement strand
CGTCCAGGTCAACGTCGGGCTCACCTGCAACATCGCGTGCGAGCATTGCCACGTCTCCTCCTCGCCGCGTCGCACGGAGCAGATGAGCTGGGAGACGATGGAGCAGGTGTTGCGCGTCGCGCGCGAGACCGGTGCCGGCGTGCTCGATATCACGGGCGGAGCGCCGGAGATGAACCCTCACTTCCGTCGCTTCGTCGCGACGGCCGCGGGCCACAGACTCTCCGTGATGGTACGAACCAACCTGACCATCCTCCTCGAGCCCGGTTACGTCGATCTGCCCGAGTTCTTCGCCGCGCACCGCGTGCGTCTGATTGCATCTCTCCCGTGCTATACCAAGGACAACGTCGACCGTCAGCGCGGCGACGGCGTGTACGAAGGGTCCATCGAGGCCATGCGCCGCCTGAACGCGCTCGGGTACGGACGCGACAGCGATCTGCCGCTGGATTTGGTCTACAATCCGGGTGGGGCGAGTCTGCCGGGCGATCAGGCGTCTCTGGAAGCGGACTACAAACGTGAGTTGTGGGATCGCCACGGGCTGGTGTTCACTCGCCTTTACACCATCACCAACATGCCCATCGGGCGTTTCATGACGGCGCTCAAGAAGGAAAACAAAGCGTCGATGTACCGCGATCTCCTGCGTTCCTCGTTCAACGAGGCGACCATCGCGCCGCTCATGTGCCGCCACCAGATCGACGTCGACTGGACCGGCGTGATCTACGACTGCGACTTCAACTTGGCGCTGCGCATGCCGGCGCGGTGCGGCGACCAAGGCGGTCCCATCCACGTGCGCGACTTCGACGCTCGCCTGCACACGCGCCGCATCGTCACCGGCGAGCACTGCTTCGGGTGCACGGCGGGTCATGGCTCGTCGTGCGGGGGTGCGCTCGCGTAGCGGGCTCGCTTACCGATGGAACGCTGGGACGCCATCCTTTTCGCCGTGTACGTCGCGCTCCTGGGCGTGCTGTCGATCTACGGGCTGCACCGGTACGCGCTGCTTTTCTTGTACCTGCGCCACTACAAGCGACGCTCGCATCCGCGCCCGCCCGCTCCGGAGCGTTATCCCTCGGTCACGGTCCAGCTTCCGCTCTATAATGAGCGCTACGTCGCGCGGCGCGTGATCGAAGCCGCGGCCCGCATCCGCTATCCACGCGGGCTCTTGCGCGTGCAGGTGCTCGACGACTCCATCGACGACACGGGCGAGATCGCGCGCGCGACCGTCGCGGAGCTGCGCGCGGCCGGGGTCAACGCGGAGTACCACCACCGCGCCACACGCTCCGGCTTCAAGGCCGGCGCGCTGGCGGTCGGGCTGGAGGCGACGCCGGACGAGCTGGTCGCGATCTTCGACGCCGACTTCGTCCCGCCGGAAGATTTCCTCGAGAAAACGGTGTCCTACTTCAACGACCCCGCGGTCGGCATGGTGCAGACGCGCTGGGGCTACCTGAATCGCGACTACTCGCTGCTCACGCGCGTGCAGGCCCTGGTTCTGGACGGGCATTTCATGCTCGAACACACCGCGCGCAACTACTCCGGCCGCTATTTCAACTTCAACGGGACGGGCGGGGTGTTTCGGGCGGCGGCGATCCGCGACGCGGGCGGCTGGCAGGGCGACACACTGACCGAAGACCTCGACCTTTCCTATCGAACCCAGCTGCGCGGGTGGAAGTTCGTCTTCCTTCCCGACGTCGATTGCCCCAGCGAGCTGCCGGTCGACATCTTGGGCCTCAAGAACCAGCAGTACCGCTGGGCGAAGGGCTCGATCCAGGTGGGGCGCAAGCTCCTGCCGAGCATCTGGAAGAGCCGCGCCCCGCTCGCGGTCAAGCTGGAGGCGACCTTCCACTTGAGCGCGAACCTGAGCTATCTGTTGCTGGTCGTGCTCTCGCTCCTGATGCCGCTCGCGGTGATGCGGCGCGCGCGCATGGCGTCGAGCGGGGAATTCATCGTCGAAGCGCTGGCGTTCGGGCTCACCACCGCGTCTGTGCTGATCTTCTACGCCGTGGCCCAACGCGAGCTCCATCGCGACTGGAAGCCGCGGCTGCGCGATCTCCCGGTGATCCTCGCCTTGGGAGTCGGCATGTGCGTCAACAACGCGTGGGCCGTGGCGGAAGCACTGGCCGGTCGCGACACGCCCTTCGTGCGCACGGCCAAGTATCGCATCGAGTCGCTGCGCGACCGATGGAAGAGCAAGCTCTATCGCACCGCGCGCGGGCGATCGTTCTTCGTCGAGCTGGGGCTGTGCGCGTACCTGGCGACGGGCTTCGCCGTCATCGCGGGGCTGGGCGCGTGGACCGCGCTCCCGTACCTCGGCCTCTTCGTCGCGGGCTACGCGTACGTGTTCGGCCTCTCGGTGATCCACGGCCGCCGCTGACATGACGACGCGCGTGCTCGTGGGTACGGGCGGCGTGTTGGTCGCAGCACTCGTCGCGATCGGTCTCGCCGACCAACTCCACCTTCGGATTCCGTTCTTCCTCGCAAGCTACGGCGTCGCGTTCGCCGCGTATCTGGTCGCGGTTCGTTTCGTCCTGCGGGAGTCGTCCGCGCCGCGTTCCGCGCTGGTCGTGATGGCCGTGGTCACGGTGGCGGCGCGCGTCGCCGTGCTACCCGCGCGCCCCGAGCTTTCCACCGACGTGTACCGCTACGTGTGGGAAGGACGCGTGGTCCTCGACGGCGGCAATCCGTTCGCCACTCCGCCCGCCGACTCGTCGCTCGCGCACCTTCGCAACCAGGACTTCGACCTCATCAATCACCGGCCGCTGACCACGATCTACCCGCCGCTCGCACAGGGGTTGTTCGCGCTGGGGGCGTGGATCGCTCCCAACGTGGTGGCGCTCAAGAGCGTCTTTACGTTGTTCGACCTCGGCATCGTGTTGGTGCTGCTCGCGCTCTTGCGCGCGCGCGGGCGTCCAGCGACGCATGCGTTGGTGTACGCGTGGAGTCCGCTGGTCATCGTCGAGACCGCGCACTCCGGACACCTCGACGCCGCGGGTGCGTTCTTCCTGGTGCTGGGCGTGACGCTGATCGTGACGGGCCGGCGCGTGTGGGGCGGGGTCGCGCTGGGGGCGTCGTTCCTGGTGAAGTACCTCGCGGCCGCGATTGTGCCGTTCTTCGCCCGGCGCGGCCAACGGATCGCGTTGCCGATCCTCGTGGCGACGGCGATGCTTGGATTTCTGCCGTTTCTCGACGCGGGCGACGGGCTCACGCGCACACTGATTACGTACGGCTCCCAGTGGTCGTTCAACGGCCCGCCCTTCATGGTGCTGTCGGTGCTGCTGGGCGAAGAAGCGCGCGCGCGCCTGGCGCTGACGGTGCTGGGCGCGATCGTCGTCCTTGTCGCGGCCATGCGCGAGCGCGACATCGCGCGCTACGCGTTCATCGTGATCGGCGCCGCGCTCTTGCTCTCGCCCACCGTGTACCCGTGGTACCTGGTATGGATCGTGCCGTTCCTGTGCGTGTTTCCGAATCGCGCCTGGATCGCGTTCACGGGCTTGATCGGAATCTCGTACTGGGTGTGGATCGTGTACGACGCGACGGGCGCGTGGATGCTGCCCAACTGGGCGCTGGCGTTGGAGTATGTGCCGTTCTACGGACTTCTGTTGTGGGATGCTGGCAGAGCCCGCGAGTCCGGTCGGGGAGGCTCGCATCGAGGGTTCCCGACGCGAACTTCCGCAGCGAGCCGTGATTTCCAATCGGGAGCGAGC
>DASPGK010000293.1:0-4784 GCA_035620655.1 Candidatus Krumholzibacteriia bacterium | reverse complement strand
CGATCTCAATGACGCGCTCTACAATGCGGGCGACGTGGTCTATTTCTACTTTTCGGCGCGCTCCCTGAACAACGTGACCAGCTATTACAGCCAGTTCACCGGCATGACAACCGACCAGAACGAGGTTCGCGCGCAGCCGATGGAGTTCACGGGACTTCCCAGCGGCGGCTCTAACGTTCTGTATGTCGACTATTTTAGCGGATACGGGGCAGAGCCATTGTTCAACAGTTCGTTCTTCCAACTCGGGATTACGCCGGACCGCTACGACGTGCGTTCGCCATCCTCTCTGGGTAAGAACGGACCCGGGAACCACGTCTTCTCCCAGGATCAACTCTTCGTGTACGACACCCTCGTACTCAACAGCGGGTGGTTCAGCGATGAAGTGATCGCACCGGACGACTGGTTGTTGCTCGCGGTCTTCGCAGAGTACAACACCAACTCACCCGCGGGGATTTACCTTTCGGGCGACAACATCGCCGCCATGCTGGCGACGTCGCAGGACCCTATCGCAAGCTATCTACGATCGTTCTATTGCGACTTCTCCTTGATTTCGGATACCCACCGCAACATCGGCCTACCGGTGTCGCCGCTCGTGGTACCGGCGCCCAACTCCCCGTTTACGGGCCAGTTCGTCGCTTACGGCGGGGCCGCGTCTCCGCCGGGTCGGTTCGACGTTCTGAAGCCGGGAACAAACGCGGTAGCCGCGATGACCTACGAAGGCGACCCTGGACGTGCCGCAGCGGTCGTGCAGTCCACGGTTTCACCGGTAACGCAGGGAACGGTCAACTTTGTACTGGCGGGCTTCAGCCACCACAAGATCCGTGACGACGAGCCCGCCGGCATCCCCGACCGTACGGTGTTCCTGAAGGATGTTCTCGATGCCGTAACCGGAAGCGGGGGGACGCCGACGACGGCGAATCGGCCGGTATCGCGCGACGCGCTCGAACAGAACGTACCCAACCCGTTCAACCCGGTGACCACAATCCGCTACTCGATTGCGCGTGCCGGCCACGTGAACCTTGTTGTCTACAACGCGGCCGGCCAGCGCGTCGCAAGCCTGGTGAACGAGGTGCAGCAGCCGCGCGCAGCCGGATACGCGGTGACGTGGGACGGGCATGCGGACAGCGGCGCACGCGTCGCGAGCGGCGTGTACTTCTACAAGCTCACGTCTCCGGGGTACTCGCAGACTCGAAAGATGGTCCTACTCAAGTAGCTCTGTGTAAACGCCGCCATAGAAGAAGGGCCGGCGATCGCCGGCCCTTTTTCTTATGCGCGCAGGTTACGCGCCGGCGTTTGCGGCTCGCCCGAGTTGCGCAGGACTTCGTCGGTTTCGATGGGGATGGTGAAGGCGAAGGTGCTGCCTTCGCCGCGCTTGCTCTCGACCCAGATCTTCCCTCCGTGGAGCTCGACGATATGGCGCGCGATCGCGAGCCCGATGCCGAGCCCGCCCCAACGCCGGGTCGACGACCCGTCGAGCTGGCGGAACGTATCGAAGATATGCGGGATCTGCTCCTCGGAGATCCCGGCGCCGGTGTCCCGCACCTGGATGACCACGCCTTCTTCGCTGCGCAGCGTCGAGACCTCCACGCGTCCCCCGGCGTCGGTGAACTTGATCGCGTTCTGAACCAAGCACAGAAACACCTGCGTGATGCGCCGATTGTCGATGTAGACCACCGGTATCTCGTAGCCGGGCGTGAACGCGACCTCGATCCGCTTCTGCCCCGCCGCCTCGATCACCTTCGGCCACAGGGAGCGCACCACGTCGTGGATGTGCGACAGACTGAAGGAGAGCATGGCCTCGGAGACTTCCAGCTTCGATAGATCGAGCAGGTCGTTGATCAGCCGCAGCAGGTGGTCGCCGTTATCGGAGATGACGTCGAGGAAGTGGCGGCGGTCCTCTTCGCCCACCAGCCCGTCGCGCATCGCTTCCGTGTACGCGATAATGACCGAGAGCGGAGTGCGCAGCTCGTGGCTGATGTTGGCCAAGAACTCGGTCTTCATTTGGTCGACCTGGCGCAGCTTCTGGTTCGCGTCCTGGAGATTCCGGTTCTGGAGGATGATCTGCTGCTCGAGCATCTTGCGCTGCGAGATGTCGTGCACCATCACCTGGATGAACGTGTCCGACTTGATCTGGACCAGGCTCGCGCTGACGTCGACGAAGATGATGGTGCCGTCGCGCCCGACGAAGCGTCGGTCGACAAACACGCGCGACTTCTGGCTCATGATGTTGACAAAGTCGCGGCGGGCCTGGAACTGATCCTCGGGCGGAAACAGGTCGAAGTACGCCTTGCGCAGCAGGTCTTCTTCCTTGAAGCCGAGTGCGGTGCAGCACTGCCGGTTGACTTCGAGCAGGCGGCCCGAGTTGCGGTCGATCAGCATGATGATGTCGCTGGCGTCGCGCTGGAGCGTGCGGTAGCGCTCGCCCAGATCCTTGGCCTCTTCCAGCAGCATCGCGTGTTCGATGGCGCAGCCCGCGATATTGCCGCAATTGACCAACTTCTCGAGATCGGAATCGACCAGCGCGTCGGGTTCGAAGCAGCCCAGGTTCAACGTCCCGATCACGTTGCCGTGCGCGATCAGCGGCACCGACATGTCGCAGCCGAGGCGCTCGTCCCCGACCACGTCGAGGAAGCGCCCGTCGGTGGCGACGTCGCTGCGCAGGATGGCGCGGCGGTTCAGGACTACCCAGCCGATCGCGGTCTTCTCGTTGAGGGGAAGGCGGCGCCCTTCGCCCAGCTTGCCGGCTTCACCCGGCCCGGCGTAGATGGGGTGCAGGATCAGCGACTGCTGGTCGGGTGCGACGAGCGCGATGCTGGAGCGGTCGAACCGAATGAGCGGCGAGAGCTCGCGCGTGATGGTGGTCAGGATGTCGTCGAGCTTGGAGTACTGCAGAATCGAACTCGCGATGCGAACCATCGCCAAGAGCTCGGCGTTCAATTTGGTCGTGGACGAGGTGGTGTCGCGCGGGTGGCTCATGGTCGTCGCTCGAACCGAGGATTCCCGGTCGCGCCTCGCCGTACCGCATAAGGGACGACAAGGCCCTCTTCCCGGCGACGCAACGACCCACCCCGATCCAGCACGAAGCGTTCCAAAGAGGCATCACTCGCCCGCGATTGTGCGCGTCGTAACCGTATGCTAGACTGCCCCTTCGCCCACTCCGTATGACCAAGAAAGACAAGCAAGTCCAGGCCCGGCGAAAGCCCCCTACCCCGCCCGCCCGCACCGACCTGCGCGACTCGCTCGACGCCGCCCAGCCGTTCCGTTGGGGGAATCGCGCGGATTGGCTCCAGTTGGGCACGGTCGTGGGTGTGGCGCTGGCGCTGCGCGTCGCGTTCTACTTCCTCAACCGGATCTACAATCCGACCTTTTATTTCCCGGTGATGGACTCGCTCTATCACCACGAGTGGGCCTTGGACTTGGTCGCGGGCGGGACACCGGGCACCGACGCGTTTTTCCGCGGCCCCATGTACCCGTACTTCCTGGCCGCCCTCTACAAGATGAGCGGGTCGAGCATCGCCTTCGCGGTGTTCATCCAGCACCTGATCGGCGCGTTGACCGCGGGCGTGGTGTATCTCACCGCGCGCGAATTGTTCTCGCGCTCGGTCTCGCTGGTCGCGGGCCTCGCGGTCGCCCTCTATTGGGTGCTCGTGTACATGGAAGGCGATCTCCTCTTGGAGACGCTGTTCATCTTCTTCAATTCGCTCACCCTGCTGTTCCTGACCATGGGCATCCGGCGCCGGCGGCTTTGGCTCCTGGCGGCGGGTGGCTTCGCCCTCGGCATCGCAACCATCACGCGACCCAGCGTCATGGTGTTCTTCCCCGCCGTACCGCTCGCGCTCTGGCTCGCGTGGAAGCGCCGGCCCGAAGGGCGCGGGTGGGTCGCGCAGTCGATCGTGGTCGCGGTTGCGTGCGCGATCCCGATCCTGCCCGTCATGATTCGTAACTACGCCGTCGCGAAGGCGGTCGTGCCCGTGGGCGCATCGGGCGGCGTCAATTTCTGGATCGGCAATAACCCCGTGTCGGACGGCTCGACCGCGATCGTGCCGGGAACCCGCGCCGACTGGTGGGGCGGCTACGAGGACGCCATCGCGATGGCGGAGAAGGACGTGGGCAAGAAGCTCAAGCTCGCGGAGGTGTCCGACTACTACTTCAAGAAGGGCTTCGACTACATCCGCGGGAATCCCAGCGAAGCGACCGCGCACATGGCGAAGAAGTTCCAGATGTTCTGGGGCGCGGGCGAGCGCGCGAACGATAAGTACATCTACTTCTTCTGGCACCTGGCCAAGATGAAGTACGTCCCGCTGCCGGGCTTTTGGCTGGTGGCGCCGCTCGCCATCCTGGGCGGCGTTCTGTTGTGGCGACGGCGCAGCGACCTCTCGATGCTGTATCTATTCGTCGGCCTGTACTCGGTGGGGGTGATCGCCTTCTTCGTCAACGCGCGCTTCCGCCTGCCCATCGTGCCCATCCTGTGCCTATTCGCCGCCTACGGCGGCGTGTACGTGTGGCGCGCGTTCCGCGAGAAACAGTTCGGCTTGGTGAAGGCGCTCCTCGTCGTGGCGGCCGCTGCGGCGCTCGTCAACTCCGACTATCTCTACCAGAAGCAGATGCGTGCGTACTCCGACGCGTTTTCGAACTACACGCTGGGCAACGCCTACCTCAAGATGGGGAGCAAGGGCACGGCCCTCTCGCATTACACGCGCGCCGACGAGATCAACGGGCAGTACCCGACGCCGTCGTACCGACTCATCCAGCGCGAGGTCGATTACAACCTCGGCACACTCCTG
>DASPGK010000292.1:0-8306 GCA_035620655.1 Candidatus Krumholzibacteriia bacterium | reverse complement strand
GACGATGCCGTTTCCTGCTCTCTCCGAGCGCCCTGGCACAATCATCGGCCCGTACAAGCTGCTGGAGCAGATCGGCGAGGGGGGCATGGGCGTGGTCTACATGGCCGAGCAGACCGAACCGGTCGCACGCCGCGTCGCGCTGAAGATCATCAAGCCCGGCCTGGACACGCGGCAAGTGATCGCCCGCTTCGAAGCCGAACGGCAGGCGCTGGCGATGATGGATCATCCCAACATCGCGAAGGTGCTCGATGCCGGCGCCACCGACAGCGGCCGGCCGTACTTCGTGATGGAATTGGTCAAGGGGGTGCCGATTACCCAGTTCTGCGACGTCGGGCATCTGACGGCCACGGCCCGGCTGGAGCTGTTTCTGGCCGTCTGCCACGCCGTCCAGCATGCGCATCAGAAAGGGGTCATTCACCGCGACCTCAAGCCGTCCAACATCCTCGTCTCCCGCGTCGACCAGCACGCCGCGCCCCGCGTCATCGACTTCGGGATCGCCAAGGCGGCCGAGGCGGTCGCGGGTGCCGAGACCATGCACACCGCGTTCGGGTCGGTTATCGGAACGCTGGAGTACATGAGCCCGGAGCAAGCGGCAGGCGGGGAGGCCAAAGTGGACACGCGCTCCGACGTCTACTCGCTGGGCGTCGTGCTGTACGAGTTGGCGACGGGGGCGCTGCCGTTCGAGTCCACCGCGTTGCGCGGAGCGGGACCGGTGGAGGCGCAGCGATTGATTCGCGATACCGACCCGCCCACGCCCGCGCGCCGTTTCACCGGCACGTCGTCGCGCGACGCCATCGCGCGCACGCGGAGCACGGACGCGCGCTCGCTCGAGCGGCGGCTCACGGGCGACCTGGGCTGGGTCATCATGCGTGCGCTGGAGAAGGACCCCGCGCGTCGCTACCAATCGGCCAACGAGCTCGCCGCGGATCTGGAACGGCTGCGCCGAAACGAGCCCGTGGGGGCGGGACCTCCGAGCCGGCGGTATCGGGCGGCGCGTTTCGTACGGCGTCATCGAACGGCGGTGATCGCGGCGTCCGTCGTCTTCGTGGCGCTGACCGCCGGGATCACGCTGGCGACGGTGGGGCTCGTACGCGCGAAGCGCGCGCAGGCCGTTGCCGAGAGCGAGGCTTTGCGCGCCACCAAGATTCGCGACTTTCTCACCAACATGCTCGCGCAGTCGCGCCCCGACAAGCGGGGGCCGGACGTCACCGTGATGGAGGTCGTTGACTCCACGGCGGCGCAAATGGAGAGTGATACCACCTTCCACGACGATCCCTTGGTGCGCGCGGACATTCTCCACGCACTCGGCGAAACCTATCGCACCCTCGACCAGTACGAACGCGCCCTCCCGCTGTTCCAAGCCGCCTTGGCGCTCAAGCGTTCCGCGGCGGGGGACAACGACCGCACCATCCTCATCACTCTCAACAAGGTCTCGCAGACGCAGGCCGAGTCGGGCAACCTGGAGGACGCCATCGTCACCCAGGAGGAAGTGGTCGCGCTGTCGGAGCGAGCCATCGGGAAAGAGCACGAGGAGTACAGCGCCCGACTTTCCAACCTGGGTAACATGTACGCGGACGTCGGCGAACTCGCGAAGGCGGAGGGGATTCTGCGCGAGGCGATCGCGATCGATCGCCGCGTGCTGGGCAACGATCACGAAGACATGCCCATCTCGCTCAACAACCTCGCCACCATCCTGGTAGACGATGGTAAGTGCGAGGACGCCATACCGCTCCACGAGGAGTCACTGGCGATGCGGCACCGGGCGTACGGAGAGCCGAGCGCGGAAATGGCCGTCGCCCTGGGCAATTACGCGCGGGCGCTCGACTGTGCCGGCCGGTTCGTCGAGGCCGAGATCGCGGCCGACAGCGCGCTCACCATGTGCGCCACGGTGTTCGGGCCTCGGCACCATCGCACCGCGACCTGCCGCGTCCGGCTGGCCGAAGTGCTTCTGCACACGAATCGCGCGGCCGCCGCCGAGCCGCTCCTGCGCGAAGCGATCGACGTGTTCGAGAGTATCGACGAGCGATTCTGGCGCCTGGGCGACGCGCGCGCGCGTTTGGGGGAGGTACTACTGGCGCAAGGGCGCGGCGCGGAGGGAGTACGCGAACTCGTAGCCGGGTGGGATATCTTGACCGAAACCGTCAAACCCGACACGCCGCGTAGCCGGGAGATCGCGGCGATTATTGTGTCGTACTACGACGGAGCCCAGGAGCGCTCGTTGGCCGATCCCTGGCGGGTGCGCGCGGCGGGTGGTTCGCCCGAGTAGTCACTCGCTCCGGATCCGATTGCGAAGCTCTTCCAGGTTCAACTCAATCGACTGGTTGGAGCGCAGGAGTTCTTCCAACACTTCCTCGCGCGGACGCGCGCTGGCGGCCCGGCTGCCCGATTCGTCGAGGAGCGGACTCAAGCCCGTCCAAATCTCCCTCGGCAAGACGCTCTCCAGATACTCGAGGCTGGTGCCGCGCAACACCGCGTCGCTCGTCAGCAAGCCCTTGAACGCGATCTGCAGCGGCGCGCGCGGCAACACCAGCGAGAGCAGCGTGAATACGTGCTCCATGCTGCGACTGGCGCGCGCGCGCAGCGTCTCGTCGATGGGCAGGGAGTCGTTGACGGCCGGGTCGTCGATGAGGCGTTGGCTCTGCCAGAGCGCCTTCTCGACCCGCGTTTCTTGGAGCACGGCCGCGTAGACCGCGTTCTTGTCGACCACGAGCGAGGGCGCCATCTCGTTGATGCGCGCCAGCGCTCGCCCGCACTGGAATCTCACCTCGAAACGCTTGTCGGCGAGCGCGGCCAGCAGGCCGTCGTACGACCGCGGCGTGGCGCAGGTTCCGAGGATGCGCGGAATCCGGCGCCGAATCGCGAAGTCCTCGTTGGGATCGAGCAAGCGGTCGACGAGCTGGCCGGTGATCGACGGCGCCGCCTTGGCCAGCGCGCGCGACGCCCACCCGGTGACCTCGTCCCAGGCCAGCAACGCGATCACTTGCGCCGCCACCCCCGGCGTTAGCCCGCGCGAATGCCGAAGCTCGGCGTGCACGCGACGGGCATCGCCGGAGCGCAGGGCCACGAGCGACGCGATCTCGGGGTCGGCGGCGGGGATCGGCGCCGGTGCCAGCTGCGGCGCGCTGGGGTCCACTTCGGCGTCCGGTGCGGGCGTTTCCGGGGACGGCGAACGCACGGCGGCGCGCAGCTCGTCCAATCGGATACCGGCGCCCGACATCGACAGGTCGAGACCCGTGAACGACTCCATCAACGTGGTCGACGTTCCCGTGGCCTCGTCTTCCTTGATGTCGAGCACGTTGGCGCGGTCGATGAGGCTCGCCTCCAGAGCGCGGACGTAGCCGCGGCGCAGCGCGCGCGCGACCACGAATCCCGCGATCGAGATCACGACCGCCAGCAGCACGAGGATGTGATCCGCCACCGCCATGGGCAGGAAGATCACGGCCCGCGTGATGGCCCCGCCGAGGACGTCGCCCATGCGATCCGCGCCCACGTCGACGATGGTCTTGGTGGCGCGCTTGTCCTTGGGAACGACCGGCAGGAAAAGCAGCTCGTAGCCCGATCGAAACAGCGAGCTCTGGAGCACGCCTTCGACGCCGCGCAGAATCCCCAAACCCACGAGCCCCAGCACCGGGAGGGTGGCGAGCCCGCCCACCACCATCACGGCCGGGCGGACGGCGACCAGGTTGGCGATGCCGATTCGTTCCAGCAGCCGGCGCGTCATGCCGGCTTGCACGATCAGCGTCACTACCGACACCGCGGTGTAGAACACCGCGAAGAAACGAACCAGCTCGGCGCTGGTGGTGAAAGTCTCGGCCGCGCGCGCCTTGAACATGAAGTCGATGAGGGTCGCGGCCGCGTTGCCCAACAGGACGATCACGGCCAGATTGCGCAAATAGCCCACGCGTTTGAGCGCGCGGAAGCCCGATTCCACGGCGTGCCCGCGGCGCGCGCGCGTAAACCACGAGCGCAGCGGCGGCGCGTCCGCTGCACCGTCGCCGTGGCGGAAGCGCATCAGGAGCAGCGCGCACACCAGGTGCAAGCCCGCGACGATGGGGAGCACCGCCAGGACGCCGGCGCGCGACCCGACTTGGTCGGCCAGGAAGCCGCCAAAGAGTCCTCCGATGGTGGCGCCCCCAACGATGCGGCCGATGGTCCGCTTGGCGCTGCGCGGGTCGAAGGACTCGTTGATGATCGACCAGAATCCCGAGATCAGGATCGACCCGATCACCGCGATGTGGAGATAGATGACGACGGCGGCGGGCCTCGGATAACGCATCGCCAGCAGCCACTCCGCCGCCAGCAGCACCGCGCTGGCGAAGAACCAGGGCGGGATGGCGCGCGCCGGACCCAGCACCGTCATCGAGCGCGCGGTGCCGAGCACCGCGCCGATCGACACCAGCGCCGAGGCGATCAGCACCAGCGGCAGCGCGGAGATGTCGAAGTATGTGAGGAAGAGGGCGTCGCGCGCCGCCTTGCCCGCGACCTGGGTGGCGATGATCGCGAACGCGCACACCGAGGCAATTACGACCAGCGAGGCCGAACCGGATTCCCGGCCCGAGCTAGCCATTCACCACCGAGGGCGACGACTCCAGCTTTCCGGCGAGAGGCGCCGCGTAGAGGTTGGGCAGGTTCGTGCGCCACCACTTCTCGGCGCGCGCCTGCGTCCACGGGGGCAGCGTGGCGGCCAGCTCTGCGAGCGTGTCGCCCAGCTCCTGCGCGGTGGTGGGGCGGTCGTCGGGGTCCTTCGCGAGACACGCGCGCACGATTTCCTCCAGCCGGGGCGGCACCTCGATCTCGGTGCGCGAGCGTAGCGTCGGCGGCTCTTCCTTGACGTGCTGCACCAAGATCGACATCGGGCTCTTGCCGTCGAACACCAGCTGGCCGGTGAGAAGCCAGTACGCGACGCAACCGAGGGCGTAGATGTCCGCGCGTCCGTCCACCGGCGCTTCGCCCGTCACCATCTCGGGCGCCATGAATCCCGGCGTGCCGCTGGTTGCGTTGGTGCCGGTGAGCTGCGTGAGGGTCTCGCCCGGCTCGGTGACGGTCTTCACCAACCCGAAATCGAGCACCTTGACGAAGTCGAAATCGCGACCGCGGCGGCAGGTGAAGATGTTCGCCGGTTTGACGTCGCGATGGATCAGCCCGCGGTGGTGCGCGTCGGCCAGGGAATCGCACGCGGCGCGCAGGAAGTGCACCGCGCGTTCGGCCGGCACGGGCCCCGATTCGTGCACCAGCGACTTCAGGTCGCGTCCTTCCAGGAGCTCCATGACGTAATAGAACACGCCGTCGTCGGCGATGCCGAAGTCGTAGAGCTGAATCGAATGTTGCGACGTGAGCATCGCGGTGGCCTGCGCCTCGCGCTCGAAGCGGCGCATCATCGTGCTGACGCTGTTCGAGTCGCCGTTCTTGCCCAGCGACTCGGGGCGAATCAGTTTCACCGCGGCCGGCCGCGCGAGCATCATGTGCCGCGCGCGCCATACTTCGCCCATGCCGCCGGAGCCGATCTTTTCCTTCAGCTGGTAGCTGCCGAGGCGGCGGGCCGACGCGACGTCGCGCGCGAGCCGGAACACACGGTACGCGCTCGCGTACGCGACGCCGACGCAGATCGCGACCGGCATCGAATAGCGCAGCACCGTGACCCACGGAAGGTTGCCGGCTTCCTCGGGAACGCCGTTGACCAGGGCCGACGCCGACATGACCGCGGGCACGGTGGCGGCCGCGCCGAGCGAGGCCCCCAGCACCTGTTTGGGCGGCAGCGTCACGATGGCCGGAAAGGCGACGATCCAGACGCCGACCCAATCGACGGTCTCGACCGAGAAGCGAAGGGCCAGGTTCTCTCGCTCCCACCCCCAGTGGAGGACGGCGATCCCGAGCGCGCCCACGATGAGGAACACGGTCGCCATGCGCGTGAACATGCACGCCTCGCAGTCTTGGCGGCGGCACCAGTAGGCGACGAAACTGGCGTAGCCGATCGCAATAGTGGCGACGACGGTGTCGAACGCGGGCATGAAGTGGAAGTACCCGTCGGCCGCAACCCGGGTCAGCCAGTCGGCGACGTAGGCAAAGAAGTACGCGCCGGCGTAGACGCTCGCGGCCGCCGCGAGGCCGTGGTACGAGCCCCGTTGCGTTTGGGAATCGAGGTCGGAAAAGTTGGACGGATCGCTCTGCGAGCTGGGCTGGCTCTCCGTCCGTATTTGAAATTGTGCGGCCATGGCGGCTCTCCTTCGAACGGAACGCCGCAAGGTTAGCACGGGCCCGGCTAGAACGCCAGACCCGCGAGGACGTATACGCGCGTCCCTTCCTCACTCGCGGCCACCGCCAGGCTCGCGGTGTTGGCGGTGTTGAGGAAGGAGCACCAGATGCCGCCTCCCGCCGACGTGTGCCATGTGTCCGACGATTCGCCTTCGAGGTAGACGCGCCCGATGTCCGCGAGGGCGAAGACGCCCAGGCTCCCGGGGACGAAGATGTAGATGCGCGTGAGGGGAATTCGAAGCTCGGCGTTGCCAAACACCGACGCGTCGCCAGCGAAGCGCTGCTGGGGAAAGCCGCGGACGGTGCGGCTGCCCCCGATATACGCCGCCTCGTAGTACGGGTAGTCGCGCCACACTTTTTTCCCGCCCGCGCGCAGCGCGAGCGTGGGCGTGGAGAGGATCCCGATGGGCTGGTAGTACGCCGCTTCGCCGTGGACCTCGCCGAAGGCGCTCGCGACGTCGGCCGCTGCGGGGAACACGGTGCCGTCGACGGCGACGTGCGCGCCGCGCATCGGCGCGACATCGGAGTCGCGCGTGTCGATCGAGAGGCCCAGGCCCGCGCCGTACTGCAGGAAGTCCTCGGCGCCGTACGGGTGCACGTCGGTGATGAACTGATTCGGCTCGAGCTTGGTCTTGGCGTACGCCACGTTCGCGCGCACGGTCGCCATCAGAGGACCGGCGAGCGGGCAGGTGTACGACGGCTCGATCTTGTACAAGGACTGCTTCACCTTGTAGAAGTCCTCGTCCTCGGTCGACGGCGACTCGTTTCCGAAGCCATAGAAGTGCAAGAAGTCGAGCCCCGACCCGCGCAGGTAGAGGCCCGCGTACGAGCGCGAGTTCTCGCGCCGGTACTCGCCGCGGTAGTCGCCGCCGAAGCCCCCCGCCTCGGTCGCGTAGCCGACGCGCACGACGTGCTTATCGGAGTAGGGGTCCTTGCGGAATCCATAGCCCTCCGACTGCCATCCCAACAGGAACAGCACGCCGACGTCGCTGTTGCCGCCGATGAACGGATACCAGATGTTGCGACGGCCCCAGTCGCGGGGCGGAATCCAGGGCGCCTTCTCGCGCGCGGGAGGGGTATACGGACGGGAGTCGAGGCGGGTGCCGTGGCCTGGCGTAAGCCTCGTGCCCGTGTCCGCGTCGGAGACGCGCAGGCCCACGCCGGCGGCGTCGTCGATCGCGTCGGTGCCGTCTCCGCCGATGACGCGCACGGTGATCTTGCCGTCGCCGCCCTGCGACACCACGCTGTCGGCGCCGCCGCCGAGGTAGATGCGAACCTCGTCGGTCTCGTCGGCGAGGAACGTGCGCCGGTAGAACGCGGGCGAATCGGCGTTGCGTGGCGATACCGAGACGCTCACGTCGCCGCTCTCGCCGCGGATCACGCGCACGAGTTCGTCCTGAGCGGTCAGGCGCACGTCGACGTCGCGAGCGATGAACCGGTAGAAGACATCCGCGATCTCGAGCAGGTTGTCGCGCCGACTACGGAGCGCGGCCTCGGTGGCGGCGCCTTCGAGCTCTCGATACGGGGCGGGGAGCCGTTCGACCGCCTCCGCGACCACGTCGTCGCCGATGCGCGATTGCACGTCGCGCGCGACTTCCATCCACTGGTCGCGATCCATGTCGACCAGGATGCGGCGGTCGCCGTCGCGCCCGTTCCAGACCAAGCCGTCGATGCCGGGATAATCGTCGCCGAAGCTCACGAACTGCGGGAGCTGCATGCGGCCCGCGTTGACGACCAGCCCTTCGAAGCGCACGAAGGCCTGGTCGCGGTCCTCGGGGATCGGTTGCCACAGCTCTTGCGCGGGCAGCTTCGCCCAGCGCCACTGTCCGCGGTGGCGGTCCCAGTCCCCGACGAGGAGATCGACCAGACGTGCTTTGAGAAACGCGCGCGAGTCGGGACGCGTCGCCCAGTTCTCGTCCATGCGTTTCCACAGCTCCTCGCCGTTGATGATCTCGGTCGCGCCGAAGCACCCGGGGTGTCCGTCGCCCGCGGCGCGCGGGTACTCTTCGAACGTTCCCACGAGCCCGCGAAACTCGCCGCGGAATTCTCCCAAG
>DASPGK010000291.1:0-6046 GCA_035620655.1 Candidatus Krumholzibacteriia bacterium | reverse complement strand
GGCCGGTTGTGGATGGGCACCGCGTCGGGCATCAACTGCCTTGCGCTGGACCGGTCGAACCCGCCGCCGGCCTCGCCGCGTCGAACCAGGGTCCGCGTGCTGGGCCGCGACGGCGTGCTCGCGAGCTACCGCAACACGTCCGTGTACACGTGCGTTCGGTCGCTCCTGCCGGGACCCGACGGCGCGGTCGAGGGACTTTGGTTCGCCGGCATCCAGAATCTCTATTGCTTGGTCGACGAGCGATGGTTCGTCCTGCGCGAACGCGCCGGGTTCCCGGTGACGTCGTTCCACGCGGTCGCGGTCGACGACAGCGGGCACGTGTGGGTCGGTACGCGCGACCGCGGCCTGTTTCGAAGCGTTGCGCCGCTCACGCTGGCGGCGCTCGAGGCGTCCGCGACTGAAACCGTCCCCGTGCAACCCGAAGAGGGCCACGGCGCGTTCGGACGCGAAATCACCGACGCGCTCTTCGAGCCCGTGTGGTCGCGCGACCTCGGCGCTCCCACCAACCAGATCGAAGCGGTCCTGTGGCGCGATGGCTCGCTGTGGGTCGGGACGCCGGTCGGACTGTTTCGCTTCGAGGGAACCCCGCCCCGCATGGCCGACCACTTCACGCGCGAGGACGGCCTGCAAGCGACCAACGCGACCGCCATGGCCTTTTCCCCCACGGGCTCGCTCTGGGTCGGCACCAACGGAGGGCTCACTGAAATCGATCCGGTGCGTCGCAAGGTCACTCGCTCCGTGACCCGACAGGACGGACTGGTGGGCAACGAAGTATGGTTCTACGGGTCGGTCGCCGCGGGCGACGATGGTACCGTGTACTTCGGAACGGCGCAGGGACTTTCGTTATACGCGCCGCATCGCGACCAGCCCAACCCGACCCCGCCGCTGGTGCGCTTACGCAACGTGCGCTACCGCGAGAACGCACGCGGACAAAACGAGCTGGCCGTCGAGTACGCCGCCCTGAGCTACTCCAAAGAGTCCCGGGTGCGCTACCGCACGCGATTGGTCGGCTACGAGCGCGAGTGGTCCACCGAAACGTCCGAAGTAAAGACGCGCTACACCAACCTGCCGGCTTTCTTCCTGCCGCGCCGGTATGAGTTCCAGGTCGCCGCGCACAACGGCGACGGCGTGTGGACGGCGACGCCCCTGAGCCACGCGTTCCAGGTCTCTCCGCCCGTGTGGTTGCGCTGGTGGGCGTTGGTGGGTCAGTTCGTGCTGGTGGGCGGATGCCTCTACGGCCTCCACGCGCACCGTACCCGCAGCCTGGAGCGTCGGGCGCAGCTGCTCGAGCACGTGGTCGACGTTCGCACGCAGGAAGTTCGCGCGCAGGCGCTGACGCTGCAGGAACAGAACGTCGAACTCGAGGCCAAGAACGCCGAGATCGTGCGCACCCAGCAGCAGCTGATCGTGCAGGAGAAGCTGGCCTCGCTGGGCGCTTTGACCGCCGGCATCGCGCACGAGATAAGAAACCCGCTCAATTTCGTCAACAACTTCGCCGAGCTTTCCGGCGACCTCGTGCAGGACCTGCGCGACGATCTGTCCCAGCAGAAAAGCAAGCTCGACGAGAGTGCCGCGCGCGGCATCGACGACCTCCTGGGCGACCTCGAGCAGAACATGCAGCGCATCAACGAGCACGGCAAACGCGCGAACAGCATCGTGCAGGGGATGCTGCTGCACTCGCGCGGCCAGAAGGGCGAGTTCCAAAAGGTCAAGCTCAACGCCCTGCTGGACGAATTCGCCACCATCGCCTACGTCGGGATGAAGGCCGCAGACCCGGCCATGGGCGTGGCGCTCGAAAAGGACTTCGACGACGCCGTGGGCGAGATCGACGCGATTCCCCAGGACTTGAGCCGCGTCTTCGTCAACATCGTCAACAACGCGTGCTACGCCGCGACCGAAAAGCAAAGGACGAGCGGCGGTGGCTACCAGCCCACCGTTCGCCTGACCACCAAGAGTCTGGGCGATCGCGTCGAGGTTCGCATCCGGGACAACGGCAACGGCATACCGGAGGCGATCCGCGAGAAGATCTTCGCGCCCTTCTTTACCAGCAAGCCCACCGGCGCGGGCACCGGCCTCGGACTCTCCATCAGTTTCGACATCGTGGTACAGGAACACCACGGGGAGCTACGTGTGGAAACCAAGGAAGGCGAGTTCGCGGAGTTCGTGATGACGCTGCCGCGGCGCAACAATTAGTAATTGTGGCGGAGAATCTCGCCTTCGACCATGAAGACCACGTCTTCGGCGATGTTGGTGGCGAGGTCGGCGATGCGCTCCATGTGGCGCGTGGCGCTGATCGTGTTGATGGCGGGCTCGATGTAGGCGGCGTTTTCGCGCATCACGGTCTGCATCGCCGAGTACATGAAGCGATGGATACGGTCGACTTCGTCGTCGACCATGCACACCGAGCGCGCGAGGGCGGCGTCGCGCTCGACCAGGGCGTTCAAGCTGTCGTGCACCATGTGCTGCACGACTTCCACCAGCTTGTGGAACTCGTCGGGGAGCGGCACCGACTCCAGATCCGCGAGGGTCTCGGCGCGCTCCGCGATACTGACCGCGTGGTCGCCGATGCGCTCGAGGTCGTTGTTCACTTTGAGCGCGGTGATGATGAAGCGCAGGTCGGCGGCGACGGGCTGGTGGAGCGCGAGGATCTTGAGGGCGCTCTCTTCGATCTGGTTCTCGCGGTCGTTGATGACGTGGTCGCCGGCGGCGACCTCCTGTGCGAGCGTCTTGTTGCGACGCGCGAGCGCATTGATGGCCTTGTTGGTGGCGTCCTCGACCAGGGCCCCCATGGTGAGGAGGTCCTTGGCGAGTAGATCGAGGTCTCGTTGCAGATGTTTGGCCATGCCGCGTTGAATCGCTTCTGCGTTCTTAATCGTATCTTTAGAGTAAGTGCCAAACCACGTCAATCTTTGGCTTTCGGATTCGGGCATGCCACTCACCCCATTCCGCCTAGCTCGTTCCCGGGCCGGTCGCGCGCCGCAGCGGGATCTGGATCCGGAAGGTGCTGCCGCGCCCGGGGGCGCTCTTCAAGGCCACGTTGCCGCCGTGCGCCAGGGCCACATGCTTGACGATCGAAAGCCCCAACCCGGTCCCGCCCAGCTGGCGCGAGCGCGCCTTGTCGACGCGGTAAAAACGCTCGAAGATGCGGCCCTGGTCCTCCGGCGCGATGCCGATGCCGGTGTCCTCGACGGTCAGCACCGCGTTGGGCCCCTCCACCCCCAGGCGCACGTCGACTCTCCCGCCCTCGGGCGTGAACTTGAGCGCGTTGCTCAGTAGATTGTCGACCAGCTCGCGCAGCGCCTCCGCGTCGCCTTCGATCACGACCGGGGCGTCGGACACGCGCGCCGCGATCTCGACGCGCTTGGTCTCCGCGGCGTGGACTTGGGCCCGGTACGACTCCGCGACCGCTTCGCGCAGGTCCACGGCCTCGAACTGGACCCCGCCCTGGTCCGACTCGAGTCGCGACAGCGTGAGGAGATCCGAGACCAGGCTGCTCAAGCGCTGCGATTGGTCGTGGATCTTCTCGATGAAACGATTGTGCGTCGCGGGGTCCATGTCCTGGTCGTCGATGAGCGTCTCGACCAGCCCGCGAATCGCGGCCAACGGGGTCTTGAGCTCGTGCGAGATATTGGCGACGAAGTCGCGGCGCACGCCTTCGAGCTGGCGCAGCTCGCTCACGTCGTGCATGACGAGTACCGCGCCGACGCGCTCGCCGGCCGCGTCCTTGAGCGGCGATCCGATGAGTTGGATCACCTGGTCCTTCTGCGGCTTCGAGATGCGCGCTTCCGATACCCGCACGCGATCTTCCTTCATGGCGTCGGCCAGCGCTTCGCTCACTTCCACCACGCGCGTGACTTCCCAGATGCGACGCCCCCGCACGCTGGTGGCGTCGATGCCGAGGATCGCTTCGGCGGCGCTGTTCACGTGCACCACGTAGTCGTCGCTGTCCACCGCCACCACCCCTTCGACCATGCTGGCGAGGATGGCGAGCGTTACGTTGCGATCGGCGGTGATGGTGTCGATCTGGGACTTGAGCTGCGCCGTCATGGCGTTGAGCGCCTCCGCCAGCTCGCCGATCTCGTCCTTGCGATCCACGCGCACGCGGTGGTCGTAGTCGCCGGCCGCGACCGCGCGCGCGGCCGTGGTCATGCCGACCAGCGGGCGCGTGTAGTTACGCGCGAGCACGAGCCCGATCAAGAGTGCGAGCAGGACCGCCAGCACGGTTCCGAGCAGCACCATGCCCCTCACCGCGCCCCGGCGCTGCTCGAGTGCCAGGAGCGGCTTGGCCACGCGCACGTAGCCCGCCACCGTGTCGTTCTTCGTCACCGGCACCGCGACGTACATGGCGGTGCCTCCGAGCGAACTGCTGAAGAGCTTCGCCACCCCCACGCCCTTGGTGAGCGCGCCCACGATCTCGGGGCGCGTGCGCTGGTTGTCCATCGCGGAGGGGTCCTCGCGCGAGTCGGCCAGCACGCGGCCGTCGGCCGCGATCACCGTCAGGCGCGTGTCGGCGCGCGAGCCGAGCAGCCACACGCGGTGTTGGAACGCGGAGTCCGGGGGTGTGTCGACGTAGGGGCGCGCGATGTCCTGCAAGAGGAGCGCCTCGCTATGGAGAGACGCCTGGATCTGCTCGGTGAGGTCGCGTTCGAAGCCGCGCACGACGAGAACGCCGACCACGACCGCGGTCAAGAGGATCACGACCGCGTAGCCGGCGTACAGCTTCCAGAGGAAACGCGAGCCGAGCATCAGCGTTCTAATCTCGGTCTTTGAACCGGTAGCCTACGCCCCGAATGGTCTCGATCAGCTCGCGGCGCGGGCCGAGCTTCTTGCGAATCGCGCGCACGTGCACATCGATGTTGCGGTCGATAACGATCGCTTCCTCGCCGATGACGCGGGTGAGCAGGTGGTCGCGCGTGAACACGCGTCCCGGGTGCGAAGCCAGGAAGTGCAGCAGTCGAAACTCGGTGGCGGTCAGGAGCACGTCCTCGCCGTCCACCTTGACCTCGTGGCGCTGCGGGTCGATCACGACGCCTTCGACCGTTACCCGCTCGCGGCGGTCGGCTTCGCCCTTCGACTTCGAGCGGCGCAGCACCGCCTTGACGCGAGCGGTGAGCTCGCGCGGGCTGAAGGGCTTGGTGACGTAGTCGTCGGCGCCGACGCCGAGGCCAAGGACGACGTCGCTCTCCTCGCCCTTGGCCGTGACCATGATGACCGGAATCGACTGCGTGACAGGATCCGCCTTGAGCTTGCGGCACAACTCGATGCCGTCGACTTCCGGCAGCATCAAGTCCAGCACCACCAGGTTCGGCTTGAATTTCTCGATCTTCTCGAGACCGTCTTCTCCGCTGGTGCTGGTGACCACGTCGTAGCCCTCGCGCTTGAGGTTGTACGCGATGACTTCGAGAATATCGGTCTCGTCCTCGATGACGACGATCTTCTCAGTCTTGAGCACGGTCTGCCTCTTCTCCAAGATCATATTGCTCGACAACATAGCGCTCCTTCAAAAAGATCGCGTAAACGCGGCGTAAATCGTCCCGACCGGCCCTTGGCAAGGCGTTGTCCTTCGCTTATCCGAATCGCCCCGTCACGTAGTCGGAAGTCTCCGACAGGCGCGGGTTGGTGAAGATGTCCTCGGTGGGTCCGTACTCGATCAGGCGCCCCAGGAACATGAAGGCGGTGTAATCGCTGACGCGCGCCGCCTGGTGCATGTTGTGGGTGACGATGACGATCGAATAGGCGCCCTTGAGCTCCTGCATGAGATCTTCGATCTTGCCGGTCGCGATGGGGTCGAGCGCGGAGCAGGGCTCGTCCATCAGGAGCACCTCGGGCTCGCCCGCGATCGCGCGCGCGATGCACAAGCGCTGCTGCTGTCCGCCCGAGAGCCCGAGCGCGCTTTCGTTCAGGCGGTCCTTGACCTCGCTCCACAAAGCCGCCCCGCGCAGGCTCTTCTCGCACACGTCGTCGAGGGTGGCTCGGTCGCGCACACCGTCCACCCGCAGCGAATACACCACGTTCTCGTAGATGCTCATGGGGAATGGGTTCGACT
>DASPGK010000290.1:0-6123 GCA_035620655.1 Candidatus Krumholzibacteriia bacterium | reverse complement strand
ACCAGCGCGGGCAATTCGAGCGGCAAGACCTCGGAAGTGCGCGCGCACGGCAGTCGCTTGCGCATCCCGAGGTATTCGCCCTTGGGTGTGGCGACGCGCTCCAGGGCGGCGACGGCAACACCGTGTCCGCGCGCGAACCCTTCGGCCGCGGGCGTGGGGGTTCCGTCGGGGTTGAACGCGCGCGCGACCGGCGGCCCCGTCACTAGCTCCTCGGACTGCGACTGGCGGTCGGCCAGGCCGGCGACCGTCAGTACCAGACGGCGCGGCGTGGCCGTGGTGTAGATCTCGCCGTGGGCGAGACGGCAGCGCGCCAGCATGGCGTGCGCGTCGGCCGACAATTGCTCGATCGCGGGCGGCAGATAAGACGCCGGCACGTTTTCGAAGCCGATCTCCAGGACGAAGTCGCTCACGCGCGTTTCCTCCCGGCGGGCTTGCGCGCGGGCTTCGGTGCGCGCGCGGCCGCCCCCGCCAGCAGCGGGAACCCGAGTGCTTCGCGCTTGGCGATGTACGCGAGCGCGATCTTGCGCGCGAGCGTGCGAATGCGACCGATGTAGGTCGTGCGTTCGGTCACGCTGATCGCGCCGCGCGCGTCGAGTAAATTGAACACGTGCGAGAGCTTGACCGCGTAGTCGTAGGCCGGCAGCACCAGCCCGGCGGCCAGCATGCGCGCCGCTTCCTTCTCGAAGTCCGCGAACATCTTGAAGTGCATCTCCGCGTTCGAATGCTCGAAGTGGAACGCGGAGAATTCCTGCTCGGCCTGCAGGTTCATCTCGCCCCACGAGACCCCGGGCGCCCACGTCACGTCGAGCACCGAGTCGACGCGCTGCAAGTACAAACACAGGCGCAAGAGTCCGTACGTGATCTCGGCCGTGATCGGCTCGAGCTCGAGCGATCCCGCCTGCTGGAAGTAGGTGAACTGCGTGATTTCCATGCCGTCGAGCCACACTTCCCAACCCAGGCCCGACGCACCTAGGGTTGGGGCCTCCCAGTCGTCTTCGACCAAACGAATGTCGTGGCGCGCGGGGTCGATGCCGATCACGCGCAGGCTCTCGATATAGAGCTGCAACACGTTGTCCGGGGGCGGCTTCAACACCACCTGGTATTGCAGGAACTGCTGCACGCGGTTGGGATTCTCGCCGTAGCGGCCGTCGCGCGGGCGCTTCGACGGCTCGACGTAGGCCGCGCGCCAGGGCTCGGGACCCAGCACGCGCAGGAACGTGGCCGGGTTCAGCGTGCCGGCGCCGACTTCCGAGTTGTACGGTTGCACCAGCACGCACCCCTGCTTCGCCCAAAACTCGTGCAGGCGCATGATGATCTCTTGTTTGGTGGGCGCGGGCGATTGTCTCGCGGCGCGCGATTTGGTGCGCGTGGTCACGTACTCGGAGTCCTTTCGGGATTATTTCGCCGCGTTGCGTGGGCGACGCTCACTGTCGACGCTCACTGTCGATGAGACTCAACGATCGTGGCAGGTGGTACCCTTGGACGTGGTAAGTATAGGTCCAGTGTACGAGCCGCCCCAACTCTTTTCTGGCCGAGCGCGACACGCCCCCGTCCGCGATCGCTTCGAAGGACGCTTCCGCGCACCGCGCCGCCGTGCGCAAGAGCTCTTCCGATAGCGTGACCGACTCGGGTACCCGGGTGCCGTGCTCCGCGCAGAAACTCACTCCATCGCGCGGGCTGTACAAGCCGCCGTCGGGAGTGGTGCCGCAGTGGACGCACCCCAAGGTATCGGGCGCCACCCCGAGCGCGTCGAGCAGCTTGATCTCGAAGGCGAGAAAGAGGAGCAGCGGGTCGCCGACGCGGGGCGCCTGCAAGTACGCCGCGGCCGTGTCGACGATCTCGTGGTCGAGGGAGGCACCCGGCACGCACACTTGGTCCAGCAGCTCGAGCGCGGCCAGGTTGGCGGCCAGGTGCGGGAGCGACTCGCGCCCCGCGGTCGGACACGCGACCAGCGAGACCTCCTTGAGGAAATAGCTCGCGAAGCCGTCCTTATGATAGTAAACGACCTCCACCTGGTTACCCGGCTCGAGCACGCCCCGCCCCGGGTGCTTCGACGATAACGCCCCCTTGGCCACCAGGCGCACCTTTCCGCACGCGCGCCCGAGGAACACCAGCCCCAGGCTGGTCTCGCCGCTGCGCGCGACTGAAATGACGATGCCGCTGTCTTTCACGAGCATGGTTCGATCTCCGGCCGCGAGGCAAGCATCGACGCGAGCCCAGCGCCGCATGCCTTCATCCTAGTGACTCTTCAAGTACGCCGTCGCGAGCGTCAAGTATATCGCCATTCCAATGACGTCGTTGGAGACCGTCACGAACGGCCCGGTGGCGATGGCCGGGTCGACGCGCCACCGGTGCAGGAGCAGCGGGATCGAGGAGCCCATGAACGCGGCGACGAAGATCACCAGCAAGAGCGATCCCCACAACAAGCCCGCCAGCGCGGGGTCGTCGCGCCAAATGTACACCAGTGTGAACAGGATTCCACCCAGCACGAGGCCGTTGAGGAACGCGACCTGTAGCTCCTTGAGCACGCGCCGTCCCATTCTATAGATGTTGATCTGCCCCAGCGCCAACTCGCGCACCACCACGACCGCGGCCTGTATCCCGATGTTGCCCGCCGTTCCCACGATCAGCGGGATGAAGAACGCCAGCACGACGAAGGTCGCGAGCGATGCCTCGTAGCGGCTCATCAGGATGGCACCCACCCCCTCGCCGATGAAGCCGGTGATGAGCCACGGCAGGCGGCTGCGCGACACCTTGAAGATCGACGTCTCGCCGAGTTCGTCCTCGGTGGTGCCGGCGATGCGCGCCAGATCTTTCGACTTCTCCTCCTCGAGCACGTCGATGATGTCGTCCATGGTGATGCGCCCCACCAGCCGCCACTGCCCGTCGACGACCGGCATCGTGAACTCGTCGTACTTGGAGAACAGTGCCGCCACTTGCTTCTGGTCCATGTCGACCGGGACCGCGACCACATTCAGTTGCATCACGTCCCGCACGCGCGCCGTCGGGGGCTTGATGACGAGGTCGAGGATGGATAATTCGCCCAGCAGCTTTCCGGCTTCGTTGACGACGTAGACGCGCTGCGGGCTCTCGACCTCTTCGGCCGCGCGTCGCACGACGTCGATGGCCCCTTGGATGCTGGAATCGTCGCGCACCGCGACGCGCTCGACCTGCATCAGCCCGCCCGCGGTCTCGGCCCCGAACTCGAGCAGCTCCTGGATCTCCTCGCGGTCTGCGGTGGGGAGCAGCGCTTCGACGCGCTCGGTCTTCTCGGGCGTGAGGGTGGAAATGAGGTCGGCCGCGTCGTCGGAGGGAAGCTCCTCGAGGAGAGCCCCCACTTCGTGGTCGGACAGGAGCGTGAGGAGCGCCTGCCCCGACTTGGCGTCCAGCTCGGCCAGCACCTCGGCGGCGCGTTGCGTGTCGAGGCGCTTCAGGCAGACGATCTGCTCTTCGACGTCGAGCTGCTGGAGGATGTCGGCGATGTCGGCGGAGTGGAGGGGTCCCAGGAACTCCTCGATGCCGGCGGCGTCGCCGGCTTCGATCAGCGCCCGCAGGCGCCCGCCGTCTTCGATGTGGGTCGGCTCCATGGAGGAAAACTCGTTCGTCGCATGCTAGGTGAGTACGCGACGCGCTGGCAAGGACGAGTTCGCGGGCGGGCGTCCCCAGGCCGATTTCGCCTACACGCTGTCTTCACGCGCGACGGGCTCGATCGACGATAGCCCGCGCGCCACAACGCGCACCACGCGCTGCCGCTCGACCGCCTGCACCTCGAACTCCACCACCCCGTGGCGCCAGCGGTCGCCCACGCGCGGCACGCGCCCGATCTCGTGGTACAGGAGCCCGCCCAGGGTGTCGGCCACGTCCTCGACCAAGTCCAGGCCCAGCATCTCGTTGAGTTCCTCGATGCGCACGCGCGCGCTGACGACCGCGGTGTCGCGGTCCAGGCGGCGCACCAGCTCTTCTTCGGTGTCGAACTCGTCGCGGATGTCGCCCACCAGCTCTTCGATGACGTCCTCGAGTGTCACGATGCCCGCGGTGCCGCCGTACTCGTCGACCACGATCGCGAGGTGCTGGCGGCGCACCTTGAACTCGGCCAACAGCTCGCTGATGAGCTTGCTCTCGGGGACGAAGAACGCGTCTCGAGCGAGCGCGCGGATCGAAATCTCCTCCGCGGACAGGACCTTGATCAGGAGATCCTGCGTGTGCAGCGTCCCGATGATGCGATCGATGGAGCCTTCGTAGACGGGGATGCGCGAGTGCCCCGCCTCCACGATGGCCGCGAACAACTCTTCGCGGTCCATCTTGACGTCGAGCGCGACGATGTCGATGCGCGGCACCATCACGTCGCGCGCGCGCTTCTCGCCGAAATCGACGATGCTCGAAATGATGCGGTGTTCTTCGCCCTCGGCGGCGTCGTCGCCGCGCGTCCCGATCAACTCCATCTTCTCGGCCAGCGGGATCACTTCGAACGCGAACAGGCGCGGGAGCGCGGGCGAAGCTCGCCCCAGCAGCCGCGAACCGAGGATGGCGACCGGACGCAACAGGTACACCACCGGGATCACGATCGGACGCACGACGCGCAAGAGCGATCCGGCCCCTTCCAGCGCGAGCGCGCGCGCCGCGAAGGTGGGCAGGAGGAGCGAGGCGGCCGCGAACACCCCCGCGCCGACGGGTCCGGCCGCGTGGACCAGTGCCACGGCCGAAACGACCACGGCCAGCATCGCGGCGCCGCGCGCGATTCCCAGCGCCACGCCGGTGTGCACGGGATCCTCGACCGCGCGCCGATGCAGCCAATCGCCGTCGGCGTCGTCCTGCTCGGTCCGGCGCAGCGAGAGCACGCCGAGCGAGGTGAGCGCGGCGGAAAGCGCCGCCAAGAACGCGACCGACACGACATAAATGGCAACAATCAGGCTACTGCCCATAAACCTCCTGCCCCATCAGAACAACTCGCGCACGACGCGCGCTGGAAGCACGCGCTTGAGCACGGAGCGCTCGCGGCGCTCCATGCGCGCGGCCTCCGCGTCCGATTCGTGGTCGTAGCCGACGACGTGCAGGAGCCCGTGCACGACGATGCGGACCGCGAGGTGACGCGCTTCCACGCCCAGGCGGCGCGCGTCGCGCGCGAGCGTCTGGTACGACACGAACACGTCGCCCACCACGTCGTCTCCCGGACCCGCGTCGTATCCGAACGACAGCACGTCGGTGGGCTTGTCCTTGCCACGGTAGCGCCGGTTCAGCCGGCGCATCTCGCGGTCACCCACCACGACGAGATTGACGGTGGCGCCGCGACGACCGACACCCGCAGCCGCGCGCGCGACGCGACGGCGCCAGGCGTCGTCCATCCAGCCCGGTGCGCGGCCGCTAGCCCGACTCAGCGACACTTTCATCGGTGGCGCTCCAATCTTCGGGAGCCGCGCTCTTCCGCTCATCCGCCGCCCGCTCCCCGTCCTGGCCCGGGTACGCCACGCGCTTGTGATAGACCGTGTTCATGACCGCGACCAGCCTCTCCTTGATGACCGCAAGGTCGGAGAGCGTGATGCCGCTGTCGTCGAGCTCGCCGTCGTGGGCGCGCTGGTCGACCAGGCGCACCACCATGGAGCGAATGTGCGCGGGCGTGGGATCGCGGAGCGAGCGCACCGCCGCCTCCACCGCGTCGGCGCACATGATCAAGGCCGCCTCCTTGCTGCGCGGGCGCGGGCCCGGGTAGCGGAAGTCGTCGCGGTTGACGGTCGCGTGCGCGTCGGCCTCCAGCGCCTTGTGATAGAAGTACGCCATCAAAGTGGTGCCGTGATGTTCGCGGATCCCGTCGACAATGACCTCGGGCAACTTCTCCTGGCGCGCGAGATCGACGCCGTCCTTCACGTGCGAGGAGAGAATCAAGGCGCTCATCTGCGGCGTGATCTTCTCGTGCTTGTTGAAGCCGGGGTCCTGATTCTCGGCGAAGTACTCCGGTTTGAAAACCTTGCCGATGTCGTGGTAGTAGGCCATCACGCGCGCGCGCAGCGGGTCGGCGCCGATCTCGGCCGCGATCGCGTCCACGATGTTGCCCAGCAGCATGGAGTGGTGGTAGGTCCCGTGCGCCTCCATGTTGAGTCGCTTCAAGACCGGCTTGTTGAGGTCGGT
>DASPGK010000289.1:0-11308 GCA_035620655.1 Candidatus Krumholzibacteriia bacterium | reverse complement strand
ATCGGAGCGAGGGAAGCCCTCGGTGCTCGGGGCGCCGCGTGCGGTGGGCGATCGCGATCGGCCTGGCGACGTGCGCCGCGGCCAGTCTGCACGCGGCCCCGCCCATGCGCGCTACCAAGGAGGCGAGCGTGGTCTCCACCGCGCACGCGAGGTACGCCATTCTGCAGGGCGATCAGGAGATCGGGACCGAGTCGGTGACGCGCCGCGTCTTCGACAACAACACCATCCGCTTCGATGCCGAGAACCTGATCACGAATCCGGGCGTCGCCATGACCACCCGGAGCGAACTCGTCATCGAAGAGGAGTCGTATTTTCCGCGCTCGTATCGCGCAGACAAGACCGTGCGGCAGTCCGACGACGAGTTCGTGCATGCGCTGACGGTAGACATGGTCGCCAACGTCGCGGTGCTCGGGAGCGAGTTGCGCGGCGCCAAGAACTCGCGGCGGGTGGTGGTTCCGGCGGGCACGGCGATCCAGGAGGTGGGGACGGTCCACCCGTGGTACCAGCTCCTGTTCTGGGTCGACCCGGCGAGCGAGGGTCGCCAGCGCATCCAGTGGCTCGACCCGGCGTCGGGCGTGTTGGATGCGGGCGAGCTGTACGTCGCGGGGCAAGAAACCATCGCGGTGCTGGGCAAGAAGACCCGCGTCACGGTGTACAAGGCGGAGCGCGAGCGCCTGGGCGAAGCGACGCTCTATGTGGACGCCAAGAAGCGGATCGTCCGGGCGGAGCAGAACATGTTGATCTATCGACTCGACCAGTGGTCGGAGGAGCTGGCCAAGAAATGATGCAGACAACGAGATTGCGGAGGACAGGGTACGCGGGCGCGGCGCTGCTGGTGGCGGCGGCGGCGCTCATGGCGTCGTGCGGCAAGGGGAAGCCCGACTACGACACCAACCTGCTGGTGAACGCTTCGTTCGAGGACGTCGGCCGCGACGGCATCCCGCGGGGCTGGAGCATCGAGAACTTCCGCGGGCCCGAGAACGAGTTCGCCATTCGCTACGGCGTCGACGACCAGATCGCGCAGGACGGCAAGCGCTCCTGGTTCTTCGCGGGGGACCCCAACACCAAGCGCTTCTTCCTGCTTTCGCAGGAAGTGGAAGTGCGCGATGCCACCCACGTTCGACTGCGCGGGTGGATTCAGACCGACAATGTCGACTTGAAGAGCGCCGATCAACTGACGCACTGCAATTTCCTGCTGACGTTCTACGACGAGAATCACCACCGCTTCCAGGAGCTGCGGGTCTCCGACAAGCGGACTCGGCCGGTGGTGGACACTCGACTGTGGGCCGAGGACGACGTCAAGTTCCGGCTGCCGCAGGGGACTCGGTTCGTGAAGGTATCGTGCGTGCTGGCCATGACGGGCCAGGCCTGGTTCGACAACGTTTCGCTCGAAGTACCCACGCCCATCGATTGGCAAACCGCGACCACCAAGAACTTCGTGTTCCACTGGTTGCCGGGGCATCCCATGCCCGACGGTTCGCAAGCGGCGCAGCAGATGATCTGGGATACGATTGCGAAAAAACTCGGGCTCGAGAGCAACGTCGTGGTCCAATACTATTTCTATCCCGACACCACCACCATTCGCAGCATGCTGAGTCTCAAGGGCTACCAGTACGTGAGCTGGGACGACGTCGAGTTTCACTCCATCAACGCGAACGACAACCACGAGATCGTGCACTTCATGACCGACCCCATCGGGCGAGCGCCCCGCGCGCTGGCCGAGGGAACCGTGTTCTGGCTGCACGACGACGTCGACGGACTCCCGGTGGAAGAAGCGATGAAGAAGCTGGTGCGCGCGAATCTCGTGCCGCCCTTGCGGAGCATGTTCGAGTACAACCTCTTCATGTCCATCGAACCCCCGATATCGATGCCGGCCGCAGCCTCCTACGTGGGGTTTTTAGTCGACCGGTTCGGCGTCGAGAAGCTCATGGAGCTCTACAAGGCAGCCAACGGGATGACCGCGTACGAAGGTGTCGCGCAGGCCACCGAGAAGGTGTACGGGATTCCGTTGAGCGAGATCGAGGCGGCGTGGCTGACGCGGCAGAGGCTGCGCGCGTCCCAAGGATGAGCCAGGACGCGCTCTTTTGCGCACGCTGCGGCGGTCCCATGGCGCCGCGCCGCGTCGACGACCGCGTTCGCGCCGTGTGCGACCGCTGCGGTTTCGTCGCCTACCGTAACCCCGCGCCGGCCGCGGGCGTGGTGCTGGTCGAGGCGGGCGAAGTGCTCATGGTGCAGCGCAAGTTCGAACCGCGGGTCGGCATGTGGACGCTGCCCGCGGGGTTCGTCGAGTACGACGAGCACGTCACGGAGTGCGCGATTCGCGAGACCAAGGAAGAGACGAACCTCGACGTCGAACTGGACGGGTTGTTCGGCGCCTACATGGCGATGGACGACCCGCGCGTGCGCGCGGTGCTCTTGCTGTACCGGTGCCGGCGAATCGGAGGCGACTTGCGTGCGGGGGACGACGCCCTCGACGCGCGCTTCTTCCCGCTGGACCGCACGCCCAAAGAGATCGCGTTCAAGGCGCACGCGCAAGCACTCGACGATTTGCGGAAGGGATGATGCGGCCAGTCGGTCCTTGGCTCGCGCCGCGTCGGTCGCGTCAGTCCAGGATCTTCACGTCGAACGCGTCGCCTTGGTCGATCTTCCACACCACGTCCATCCCCTTGGTCACCCGCCCGAAGATCGTGTAGCGCCCGTCGAGGTGTCGCTGCGGCGAGAGCGTGATGAACCACTGGCAGCTGCCGGTGTCCTTGCCCGCGTCCGCGATTCCCAGGAAGCCTTCGCCGAAGTGGTGGCGCGAGACTTCGGCGGGGACCGTGTAGCCGGCGTCGCCGGAGCCGTCGCCGCGCGGGTCGCCGCCTTGCACGACGAAGTTCGGCACCACGCGGTGGGTGGTGAGCTTCTTGTAGAAACCGCTCTTCGCGAGGTGGATGAAGTTCGCAACGGTTTGAATCGCGTCGTCTCCGAATAGCTCGATCTCGATGGCGCCGTGGCGGGTCGCGATGACGGCGTGCCGCGTCCCCGCGGGCGGGGCGAGCTGCTTCTTGCGTGCGGGGTCGAAGGCCTGCTCGTGGAAGGTGCGCTCCGACGGAAGCTCGGGAGCCGTCAGCCCCAGTTTCTTGAGAGACGCGACCGCGGCCGCGCGCACGCGCGCGTCGTCGTGCGAGGTGGCTTCGACCAGCAGCGCCTCCGATTCGAGCGCGCCGAGATCACCCAGCACCCGAACCGCTTCGAGCTGCACGTCGACGAACTCGCGCTCCGGCCGCGCGCGGTAGGCGTCCATGAGCGCGGGGACCGCGGCCTTGTACTGCTGATCGCCGATGGCGACCACCGCGGCGGTGGCGACCGTGAAGTCGGCATCGCGCAGCGCCGGGACGAGCAGCGGGGCTACCTTCGCGTCCTTGAGCTTTGCCAGCGCCTCGATGGCGGCCGCGCGCATCAGCGGATCCTTGTCGGTGCGAGCGATCTCGTCGATCTGCGAAGCGCGCTTGGCCAGGCCCGCCGTCCCGTAGCTTCGTATCGCTTCCGCACGCACCAGCCGGCTCCCGTCGCGGCGCATCTGGTCGCAGAACATCTCGGCGTTCTCGCCCAGGACCTCGGCGAGCGCGCGGATGGAGTTGATTCGTACCATCGCGCTGGTGTCGAGGAGTCCCTGCGCGAGCGCGTCCTTGCCGTTCTCGTCGTCGATTTTGCCGAGGGCTTCCGCCGCCGCCGCGCGCGCGTGGTGCGACTCGTGGTCGGCGATGATCTGCGCGAGCGGGTGCACGGCGCCCTTGTCCTTGATCTCGCCCAGCGCGCGCGCCGCGTTGACGACCACGCGCAGGTCGGCGTCCTTGAGCAGCGAGGCGAGCGGCTTGCCGGCCTGTTTGCACTGGAGCTTTCCGAGCGAACGGACCGCGTAGGCACGCACCAGCGGGTCGTCGTTTTCGAGCAGCGGCTGGATCGCCGTGCACGAGCGCGGCATCGGCGTCTGCTTCTCCAAGGCGTAGGCGGCGCGCCACATCACGGACGGATCGGGGTCGTGCACGGCCAGGAGCAGCGCGTTGGCCGCGTTGGGATCCGGCGTGCGCGCGAGCGCCAGGGCGGCATCGGCGCGCACCGAGGTCGCGAAGTCGCGCTGCATCGCGTCGAGCGCGGCGATCGCCTCGTCGCCGCCGAGCTTGCCCAGCGCCTCGGCGATCAAACCGGCCACGTCGGGGAGCGCTCCCGAGCGCGCGGCCAAGAGCGGCGCTACCGCCTCGCGGTTGCCGATCTGGCCGAGCGCGAAGATGGTCTCGCGCAACACCTCCGAGTCGCGTTCCTTGAGCAGCGGGATGAGCCTGGCGGCGTCGCTCGGCTCCTGCATGCGACCGAGGGCTTCCACCGCGCGCCGCCGCACCAAGGGGCTCCCGTTTTGCAGATAGTCGTAGATCTTCCCGTTGCCGGTGACGCGCTGGTCCTCCCAAAGCGCCAGGTTGCGCAGCGTGTCTTGCCCGGCCGACGAAGCCATCAGCGGTGCGTACCGGCTGGCAGCGCGCGAGTTCGAGTTCGCCCCGAGCGCGAGCGCGCACGCGAGCAGCGTGGTCCCCATAAACAAGCGATGTGTGATCATGGGCGCCATGCTTTCACCGCTCGCGGCGGCCTGTCAACGTGCAATCTCGGCCCCGGCCCGCGGCGGTTGTGCGGCGCATGCGGCCGGGGTATCCTGGGGCATGGATCACCGCTCGCATGACCCCTCGCCGGCGCGATCGCGCCCCCGCGACCCGCGCGCCGCATTCCTGGTGATGCTCCTCGTGGTGGTGGCTTCGCTCGTTACCATCCGCGACGCCTGGGCCATGCTCGCACCACTCGCCTTCGTGTGCGCGTGGCACGGGTGGGTCGCGCGGCGCCCGCGCGCCACCGCGCGCGTCCTCGTGCGCGTCTTGCCCTTCGCGGCGTTCATCATCGTGCTCAACGCCGTCCTCGTTCCCGGCGAGGCGCTGGTTTCGGTGGCGGGTCGTCGTGTCGTCTCGCGGGAAGGACTCGCCGACGGGGTGTTCTTCGCGCTGCGCCTGGCCGTGATGCTGGTCGCGGTGGCGTCTTTCCTGGCGGCGTCCGCGCCCGAGTCGATGGCGCGCGGTGTCTACGACGTGCTTCGGCGCTTTTCGCAGCGCGCGGCCTCGCGCGTGGCGCTCCTCGTTTTCTTGTCGATGGGCTTCGTCCCGCTCCTTTCCGACGAACTGCGCCGCATTCGCGTGGCACAGTTCTTCCGGGGCGGCGCGTTCTCGGGCGGACTCGTGCGGCGCGCGGAGATCGCGCGCTCGTGGCTGGTCCCGCTGCTCGTCTCGGCCATCCACCGCTCCGGCGAGCTCGCGAAGTCGGTCGAGTTGCGGGGCATTCGCGAGCGCTTGGTGCACACCATCGAGCCGCCGCGCCTCCACCTCGCCGACGTCGTGTTGGTGGCCGTCGCGATCGCGGTCGTCGCGTGGGCGTCGGCGTGAAAGCGCATGCGTAACATCCGCCTGAGCCTCGAGTACGACGGTACCGATTTCCAGGGTTGGCAGAAGCAGCCCGGTGCGCGCACGGTGCAGGGCACCCTGGAAACCGCGATCCAGATCGTGTGCCGTCACCCGGCGGAGACCATCGGGTGCGCCCGCACCGACGCGGGCGTGCACGCGCTGGGCTACGTCGCCAATTTTCAAACCGAGAGTGACATCGCTTCGTCGCGGCTCTCGCTCGCGCTCAACGGGTGCCTGCCCGAAGACGTCGCGGTCATCGCCGCCGTCGACACGCCGGCGGATTTCCACGCCCGCTTCTCGGCGCGCTCGCGCCGCTACCTCTATCGCATCACGACGGTCCCTACCGCGGTCTGGCGCCGCTACGCGTTCCATTCCCACCACGCGCTCGACGTCGACCGCATGGCGGCGGCGGGAACGCTGCTCGTGGGCGAGCACGACTTCACCAGCTTCACGCCCGTCAACAACGAGGCCGAGAAGAGGTGCCGCGTGATCGATCTGGCGGTCGCGCGCGAGGGGCCGCACATTACCATCAGCGTCGAGGCCACGCGCTTCCTCCACCACATGGTGCGCGTGATCGCGGGCACCCTGATGGAAGTGGGACGGGGGCGCATGGAGCCGGAACAGGTGGGGGAGGCGCTGCGTAAAAAGGACCGCCGGGCGGCCGGGCCGACCGCCGCCGCGCAGGGGCTCGTGCTCCTGCGCGTGCGCTACGACGACGGCCCGGGTAGAGAGCTTCCGGGCCTGGGTAAGCCGTGATATGATGGGGCCCTAACCCCGTTGCGGGCATCCGCGAAAGGACCGACCGGCATGAAATTCTTTCTCGATACGGCGAACCTCGACGAGATCCGCGAAGCCGCGGCCCTGGGCGTTCTGGACGGTGTCACCACCAACCCCTCGCTCATGGCGAAGGAGGACGGCGACGACTACTCGGCCGTTCTAAAAGAGATCTGCGACATCGTGGGCGGTCCGGTGAGCGCGGAAGTGGTGGCCGACGAGAGCGGCGAAATGGTGCGCCAGGGACGCGCCTTCGCGCGCTTGAGCGAGCACATCGTGGTCAAGATCCCGATGACGCCGGAAGGCATGAAGGCGGTCAAGGCGCTCTCGGCCGACGACATCAAGACCAACGTGACGCTGTGCTTCAGCGCGAACCAAGGCTTGATCGCGGCCAAGGCGGGTGCCACCTACATCAGCCCCTTTATCGGGCGCTTGGACGACGCCGGCATGGACGGCATGCAAGTGGTGGCGGATTTGGTCGACATCTACGAGCGCTACGCGTTTCCGACCCAGGTGCTTGCGGCCAGCATTCGCCACCCGATGCACGTGGTCGAAGCCGCCCGCCTGGGCGCCGACGTGTCGACGATGCCGTACAAGATCTTTCAGCAGCTCTTCAAGCACCCGCTGACCGACGTCGGAATCGAGCTGTTCAACCGCGACTGGGCCAAGGTCATGGAGCGACGCAAGACGAATGTACGACGGTAGCGAAAGACTCCCGCGCAAGATTCGGTTTCTACCCTTCGTGTTCGGCGGGCTGACGGGCGTATCGATCGCGCTGGTCGTGATCGCGTTCGTGCTGGTGCAACGCAACACCGACGGCCGCGCCGAGTCGTTGCTGCAGACCGGCTCGACGTACGCGGCGGGGACGGGCGCGTCCATCGACGACGACCGCCGTAACGCCATCGTGGCCGCGACCGAACAGGTGGCTCCCGCCGTGGTGAGCATCACCGCGTCCTACACGCGCCGCACGCGACCCGTGTACGACATCTGGTTCAACCGCTACTACCCGGGCCGCGAGCGCACGCTGGCCGAGTTGGGCTCGGGCGTCATCGTCGACAAGCGCGGCTACGTGTTCACGAACTACCACGTGATCGCCAACGCCGAGCGCCTGCAGGTGACGCTGTCCGACGGCAAGACCTACGCGGGCACGCTGGTGGGGAGTGCCCCCAGCTACGACTTGGCACTGATCAAGATCGACGGTGAAGATTTCCCGACCGCGCCGCTGGGAAACTCCGACGACCTCCTGGTGGGCGAGTGGGCCATCGCGATCGGGAGTCCGTTCGGCTTCAGCCTGCTCGATACCCAGCCGACCGTGACCGTCGGCGTTATTAGTGCGAACCACCGCGACATCAAGCAGGAAGAGGACAGCCAGCAGATCTTCAACGACATGATCCAGACCGACGCCGCCATCAATCCCGGCAACAGCGGCGGGCCGCTGGTCAACGCGCGCGGCCAGGTGATCGGCATCAACACGCTGATCTTCTCTCCCACCCAAGGCACCTACGCCGGCAACGTCGGCATGGGCTTCGCGATTCCCATCAACCGGGCGCGCCGTGTGATGGAGGAGATCGTCCAGTACGGTCGCGTGCGCGACGTGTGGCTGGGGATGTCGGCGACCGACATCAACGCGGAGACGCAGGCCGCGTTGAATTTGCCCACCGCGAGCGGCGTGCTGGTGCAGAGCATCGAAGAGGGCGGGCCGGCCGACAAGGCGGGCCTGAAGGTGGGCGACCAGATCATCGCGATCAATAATGTTGCGCTGGAGACGCGCTTCCAGGCCAACCGCGTCATCTTCGGCTCGGGTGTGGGCGACGTGCTGGAGATGAAGATCAATCGCAAGGACAAGCTGATCGACATGAAGATCACGCTCGAAGAAAGGCCGTCGGACATTTAGAATGCCCGTATGATTGAACGATACACCCTCCCCGAAATGGGCCGCATCTGGACCGAGCAGAACAAGCTCGATAAGTGGCTCCAGTTCGAGATCCTCGCCTGCGAAGCCCTGGCGCAGCTCGGCGAAATACCCCATGACGCGGTCGAGCGCATCAAGAAGCACGCGCGCTTCGACGCGGCCCGCGTCCAAGAGATCGAAGCAACCACCCACCACGACGTCATCGCGTTTCTGACCAACGTCGCCGAGCACATCGGCAACGACTCGCGCTACGTCCACCTCGGGCTCACGTCTTCCGACCTGCTCGACACCACTCTCGCGGCCCAGATCAAGGAGGCGGGCGAGCTCTTGCTGCGCCGCATCGGCGACTTGCGCGGAGCGATCAAGGCGCGTGCAATCGAGCACAAGAAGACCGTCATGGTCGGGCGCACGCACGGCATCCACGCCGAGCCGATCACCTTCGGCCTGAAGCTGCTGGTGTGGTACGACGAACTCGGTCGCCGCGAGCACACGCTGCGCGCCGCGATCGAGGCGGTCTCGGTGGGGAAGGTGTCGGGGTCGGTGGGGACCTTCGCCCACGCGAGTCCCAAGGTCGAGGAGTACGTGTGCAAGAAGATGGGGCTCAAGCCCGCGCCGGTTTCGACCCAGGTCGTCCAGCGCGACGTGCACGCCGAGTTCATGTCGGCGCTCGCGCTGGTGGCCGCTTCGTTGGAGCAGTTCGCCACCGAGGTGCGCAACCTCCAGCGCAGCGACGTGCTCGAAGTCGAGGAGCCGTTCAGGAAGGGGCAGAAGGGCAGCTCGTCGATGCCCCACAAGCGCAACCCCATCATTTGTGAGCGCGTCGTGGGGCTCTCCCGACTGATGCGCGGCTACGCGCTGGCCGCGATGGAGAACGTGGCGCTGTGGCACGAGCGCGACATCTCGCACTCGTCGGTGGAGCGCGTAATCCTGCCCGACGCCACCATCACCCTCGATTATATGCTCGTCAAATTCACCGCGGTCGTTAAGGACCTGGTCGTCTATCCCGAGAACATGCGCCGCAACATGGACAAGGTGCACGGGTTGATCTACTCGCAGAAGCTTTTGTTGGAATTGGCCCGCGCCGGGCTCTCGCGCGAGGACGCCTACGCGCTGGTGCAGGAAGCGGCCATGGAGACGTGGGAGACCGGCAAACCCTTCGAAGAGACGGTGCGCGCGCGCAAGGGCATCACGGCCAAAGTGGACGCCAAGGCGCTGGCGGCCGTCTTCAACCTGGACGACTATCTCAAGGAGGTCGACACCATCTTCGCGCGAGTCCGCTAGTTCCCGGCGTGGTATAATACATCGCGATTCCAACTCTCAATTGGCCGGTGATTGCGATGATGGATCTCAGCTGCCAACCAGGATCGGCGCGACGGCTCATCCTTACCGTGTTCGCGATCCTTCTATCCGCGCTGGATGTTCGCGGCGCACACGGCCATATCGCTATCTATAGCGACGAGGGTGCGACCGAGTGCACCGTCGAGCTTCCTGCGCTCAACGAAACTGTCCGCATCTACGTTGTGATGGACCCGTACCCGGGAAAGTCCGCCGTGCAGTTTAGTCTCCCAATGCCCGCTTGTTCGCCGTACGACGTGGCGGGATGGACGCTCTCGCCGGGTTATGTGTCGCAAGGTGACCTCGCGTCGGGAGTCCAAGTCGCGTTCGTCGGGTGCGAGCTCGACGACATCGTGGTTATGAGCGTCGACCTTGTTCGAACCCGCGATCCCCAAGCCGCTTGCTGCCGGATAAAGCTTGGGCCGCACACGACCCTTGGGTTCAGCAGTAGCGTCGAGGCCTTCGATTGCGGTGGCGGTGGGTCGCCGCTCCCCATCGACGACTATCCAGCGCGGCTTTCCGGCGACGAATCGTGCGTGCAACTCCCCCCGCCGTCGGACCCGTTTCCCGCGGATGGTGCCACGGGAGTGTTGCTCGACGTCGAGTTAGGCTGCACGTTGCATCCGGCCCAGTATTGGTGCGGCCCATTTCCGCTCGGCAGCGACTGGGTGCGAATCTATCTCGGCACCGATGCAAATCCACCGCTCGTCGGGAACGGTGGGCCTTTCCCGTTCCCAACGGAGATGTTGGCACCGGCGACCACGTATTACTGGCGCGTCGACTATTCGTACTGGAGTATCGGGCCCATTTCCTCACCGCTATGGAACTTCACCACGACCGCTGCGACAGCTGTGGAAACCTCGACCTGGGGCGCGATCAAAGCGTTATATAGATAGCGGTTTCGCTCGGTATCGGCGAAAACATCTTCCGCCCTTCCACGCGTCCGGCTAGAATCCTCCGCACTCGCGCCCTCACGCGAGACATCTTTCAAGGAGGTCGCCATGGTCACCGTGATGTCTCTCTGGCTCCCGATTCTCGTCTCGGCAGTCGTGGTCTTCATCGCCAGCTCGATCGTCCATATGGTGCTCAAGTACCACGCGAACGACTTCGCAAAGATTCCCAACGAAGACGCGATCATGGACGCGCTGCGCAAGTTCAACATCCCGCAGGGCGAGTATTGCGTCCCGCGTGCGGACAGCATGAAAGCGATGAAGGAGCAGGCGTTCGTCGACAAACTCAACAAGGGTCCGGTCTTGTTGATGACGATATTGCCCAACGGCCCGTTCAATATGGGGAAGAGCCTGGGGCTTTGGTTCGGCCACAGCGTTATCGTGAGCGTATTCGCGGCCTACATCGCGGGGCGCGCGCTGGGTCCGGGGAGCGACTACCTCGACGTGTTCCGCTTCGCGGGGACGGTCGCGTTCGTGGGGTACACGCTGGGGGTGTGGCAGGGCTGGATCTGGTACAAGCGCAAGACGAGCACGGTGATCAAGCTGACCATCGACGGTCTGGTCTACGGCCTGTGCACGGGCGGCGTGTTCGGCGCGATGTGGCCGGGAATGTAATCGCCGTCACAGTCGGGCGCGGCGCGAAGCGGTCATGAGTAGACCGTGAAGTCACGAACGGTCAGCGTCACCATCCGCCGGACGCCGAAAGAGGTCTACGACTTCGCGGTCGAGGTCGCCAACTTCCCGCGCTGGGCGACGTCGTTTTGCCGCTCGGCCCAGCCGGACGGCGACGATTGGCTGCTCGATACTCCCCTGGGCGCGGTGCGCCTCCGCTTCGTGCCGCGCAACGCGTTCGGTGT
>DASPGK010000288.1:0-3125 GCA_035620655.1 Candidatus Krumholzibacteriia bacterium | reverse complement strand
CGAACTGCCCGCGCTCGGCGTCGCGGAAGCTGCGCGCCGCGCGCTCCATGATGGTCTCGAGCGCGGCCGCCTTTTGCGCGCGGTGGCCGGGCAGCGTGTCCATGGCACCGGCCGCGATCAGGCTTTCGTACACGCGCTTGGTGATCAAGCGCGAGTTCAGGCGGCTGCACACGTTCTCCAGCGAGCGAAAGGCACCCCCCTCGTTGCGCTCCGCCACCAGGGTCTCGACCGCCGACAGACCCACGTTCTTGACCGCGCCCAGGCCGTAGAAGATGCGGCCGTCGCGCGCGCGAAAATCGGGGTCGCACGTGTTGATGTTGGGCGGCACCACGTCGATCGCCATCTCGCGGCAGTCGTCGAGCAGCACCGTGATACGGTCGGTGTCGTCGATCTCGCTCGACAGGGTGGCGGCCATGAACTCCGCCGGGTAATGCGCCTTCAGGTAGGCGGTGCGAATCGAGAGTACGGCGTAGGCCGCGGAGTGCGACTTGTTGAAACCGTACTCGGCGAACTTCTCCATCTGGGTGAAGATCTTCTCGGCGATCGCCTTGTGCGTCCCCCGTGCGCGCGCTCCTTCGACGAACTTCTTGCGCTGCTCGGCCATGACGTCCTTCTGCTTCTTCCCCATCGCCTTGCGCAGGAGGTCCGCCTCCCCCAGGGTGAAGCCGGCCAGGTCGCTCGCGCTGCGCATCACCTGCTCCTGGTACAAGATGACGCCGTAGGTGTCGGCCAGAATCGGCTTCAGGATGTCCAGCTCGTAAACGATCTCTTTGCGACCGTGCTTGCAGTCGACGAAGGTCGTCACCATGCCGCTTCCCAATGGACCGGGGCGGTAGAGCGCGTTGACCGCGACCACGTCGTGGAACGCGGTGGGCTTCAAGTTCTTCAAGAGCTCGCGCATGCCTTCGCTTTCGAGCTGGAACACACCCACCGTACGCCCCGCGCGCAAGAGCTCGTACGTCTTCTCGTCTTCCATGGGGATGTCTTCCACGGCCAGCCGGCGCCCGTGGTTCTCCTCCACCATGCGCAGCGCCTTGTCGATCACGGTCAGCGTGCGCAACCCCAGCACGTCGATCTTCAAGAGACCGATTGCGTCGATGCTCTTCATGTCGTACTGGGTCGTGATTTCGTCGCGGTTCGACTTGTAGAGCGGCACGTGATTGACCAGCGGTGTGGGCGTGATGATCATGCCGGCCGCGTGGGTGGACGCATGGCGCGAAAGACCCTCCAACGTGAGCGAGAGCTTCATCAAGCGCCGGTAGTCGGGGCTGTTGTCGACGAGCGTCTTCAAGTCTCCGATGTTCTCGATCGACTCCTTGAGCGACGTCCCCGGCGTGCCCGGGATGAGCTTGGCCAGGCGGTCCACTTCGTCGTAGGGGATCTTGAGCACGCGCCCGACGTCGCGCACCACCGCCTTGGCGGCCATGGTTCCGAAGGTAATAATTTGACACACGTTGTCCTGCCCGTAGCGGTCGATCACGTAGCGAATCACTTCGTCGCGCCGCTCGAAGCAAAAGTCGATGTCGATGTCGGGCATGCTCACGCGCTCCGGGTTGAGCATGCGCTCGAACAGGAGCCCGTGCGCGAGCGGGTCGACGTCGGTGATCCCCACCGCGTAAGTGACCAGGCTCCCCGCGGCGCTCCCGCGCCCCGGCCCCACCGGGATGCCCTTCGCGCGCGCGTGGTCCACGATGTCGCGCACGATCAGGAAGTACCCCGCAAAGCCCATCTTCGCGATCACCGAGAGCTCGAAGTCGACGCGCTGTCGCATGGTGTCGGTGGTCTCGCGGTAGCGGCGTGCGATCCCCTCGTAGGCGAGGTGCTTCAGGTAGTCGTCGTTGGTCGCGAAACCATCGGGCAGCGGGAAGCGCGGGAGGTGGAGAGCCCCCTCGCGCAGCTCGACGTCGCAGCGCTCCGCGATGGCGACCGTGTTGGCGAGCGCTTCCGCGTCGTTCGGGAACAGCGCGCGCATCTCTTCGGGCGTCTTGAAGAAGAGCTCGTTGGTGGTGAAGCGGAAGCGGCGCGGGTCGTCGATGTCGCTCCCGGTTTGCAGGCACAGGAGCACCTCGTGCGCCTCCGCGTCGTCCTTGTATAGATAGTGCACGTCGTTGGACACCGTCAGCGGGAGCCCGAGCTCCTTCGACAGTCTGCGGTAGATGTCGTTCAACTGCTTCTGCGGCTCGAGGCCGTGGTCCTGCATCTCGACGTAGAAATTCCCTTCGCCGAAGATGTCGCGGTAGCGGAGTGCCGTCTCGCACGCCTGGGCGAAACCCTCGTGCAGGGCGGCCTGCGCGACCGTACCGCGCAGGCACGCGGTGGTGCCGATGAGGCCGCCCGAGTGCGACGCCAGCAGGTCGAAGTCGATGCGCGGTTTGTAGTAGAAACCCTCCAGATACGCGATCGACGAGAGCTTGATCAGGTTGTGATACCCCTCGAGGTTGCGCGCGAGGAGAATCAAGTGATCGGTGTGCGAGGGCTCGCCCTTCTTGCGCCCGCGGTCGTGACGGCTCCCGCGCGTGATGTACGCCTCCATGCCCAGGATCGGCTTGACCCCGTGCTTCTTGGCCGCCTTGTAGAAGTGAATGAGCCCGAAGAGGCTGCCGTGGTCGGTCAGCGCGAGCGCCGGCATGTCGAGCTCGCGCGCGCGGCGCACCAGGTCTTCTACCTTGATCGACCCGTCGAGCAGGCTGAACTCGGAGTGGGCGTGCAGATGAACGAACGGTGCGGGCATGGTGACCTGCTCACGGCGCGCGCGATGCGATGGTGACGGTGGCGTCGACGCTCGACGAATTGCCGATACGATCGAAGGCGACGACGCGGACGGGTTGCGGCCCGATTATAGAATCGTCGTGCAGCGCCACAATCATTTTTTTGCCCACGAAGTCCCAGCGCCAAATTTGTTTGATTCCACCCACGTATACCTCCGAGCGCGCGTCGTCGAAACCGGAGCCCTCGTCGTCGACCGGCACGTGGATCTCGTATCGGGTGGACCCGGTGGCGTAGGACACGGCCGCCACGACCTTTACGGCGCCGAGCCAGGGTGCGGCCTCGTCGCGAAACACGGCGAAGACGCCCGGCCGGTCGATGGCGGCCGACAGGCCGGCCGAATCCGCGGTCGTGGCCAG